>NZRW01000017.1 GCA_002701185.1 Fidelibacterota bacterium | reverse complement strand
GTCCTCTATGATCTAAAAGTGCATTCATCTTTAGAATTTTTGAAACATCAGTCTTAGATGTTTTAAATATTATCCCATTAATTCCACACATTATATTTTAATTCTTTTCAGCAATTTGAATACATCTTCAACATAGCTTCTATCCCATAAATATACATTTAATAACGAATATCCTCCTGGTGCTACTAGATTAACTAACGGTTCTGCTTTATTTGTTACAACTGAGTCTCCATTTGTATTTTATGGTGATGTTAATGATGATGAGTTATTAAATGTTTTAGATGTAGTTTTACTACTTTCAATGATTTTAGATCAAGCCGAAGCGGATTATATTGGTGACATGAATCAAGATGGGGTCTTAAATATATTAGATGTTGTAATACTAGTAAGTAATATTCTAGATAACTAATTTATAATAAATTTATAAGGTAACATTTTGTAATGGTGCTAATTTTATCAATATTAGTGATACTTATATTATTTTTTGGCCTTATTGAGTTTAAAGTTCATCAAAAAAGTTTAAGTAAGATTCCAATTAGAATTCATGTTAATGGATCTAGAGGTAAATCTAGTGTTGTTCGTCTCATTGCTGCAGGTTTGCGTTCAGGTGGTATTAAAACAGTTGCCAAAACAACAGGAACATCTCCAAGAATTATAGATGAGTTTGGTAAAGATAAATACATTCATAGATTAAGATCTGCTTCAATTGGTGAGCAAATATCTTTAATTCGAAAGTTTTCTAAAATTAAACCAGATGCATTAGTAATTGAATGTATGGCAGTTAATCCTCAATATCAATGGATATCAGAACATAAAATTGTAAAGTCAACCATAGGAGTTATGACAAATGTTAGACCAGATCATTTAGATGAAATGGGTATCTCAATTGATCAAATCACTAAATCTATGGGAAATACTATACCTTTTAATGGAACTTTAGTTACTGCAGAAGACAAGCAGCTCAGTTTATTAGAGTCAATTACTAAAGGTAGAAACTCAAAATTTTATTCAACTGTAGAAGATAATATTGATAATGACAGTATATCAGATTTTGAATATTTAGAGCATAAAGAAAATATTAGTCTAGCAGTTAAGGTTTGTCAATTATGTGGGGTTGAAAAAGATGTTGCTTTAAAAGGGATGAGTAGATGCACTCCTGACCCAGGAGCTTTAACCATGTGGAAAATTAACTTTAAAAGTAATAATTTTGAGTTTATTAATGCTTTTGCAGCAAATGATCCCGCTTCAACCCTAAAAACCTGGGAACTTGTTAATGAAAGATTAAACAGAGAAAAATTTGCAATTTTCTTGAATACTAGATTAGATAGGCAATACAGAACAGTTCAATTGATTGATTTAATCTTTAAAAAATTAAAGCCAGAAGTCTTAGTTTTGAGAGGGGAAAACTTCCCTTCTGAATTAAATGATTTATCTGAAAAAAATAAGAAAATCAAAATCTATAAATTTCCTTATTCTATAAAACAGTTAGAATTGATTAAATTCTTTGATGAATCGTTATCTGAATATGTTGTTTTAGGAATTGGAAATATTGTTGGTTGGGGAGAANTTTTGATGAAAAAAATGAAGGAATATAAAGTTGATTGAAAACGCACAATTTATAGGGATTGCCATTGGGATAGGTATGTGCTTNAGTTTGTTTTTGACCGAAACTTTAGGTGTTACTGCAGGTGGAGTAATTGTTCCTGGATATATAGCTCTTTATTTGCATGAGCCTTTTAAAATTATCATTACTTTTTCAATAGCAATCTTAGTAGTCTTAATTATTAAAATATTATCTAATTTTATATTTGTTTATGGAAAAAGAAGGTTNGTTCTAAGCTTAATGCTTGGATTTATTTTTGGGTATATATCAAAAATTTATTTTAATCCAGAAATTTATACTTTTATGACTTATGATATTTCGTCTATTGGTAATATTATACCTGGTTTAATAGCTAGTTGGATGGATAGACAGGGCATATCTAAAACNATCAGCGTAATACTCATAATTGCAATTTCAACAAGACTNATTATGATTATTATAAGTGGAGGTACATTTTATGTTTAGACCTTCAATTCAAAAAACTAGAATATTAGTTTTTTTAGCNTTGATAAATATTATAGTTTATTATTTTGTATCTTCATCTGTAGTTACTTTCAGAGCATCAGATTATGAATTAAAAATTGCTTCAGCTGAAAAAATGGANAATGCCTTAAANGTTTTAAAAAAATATGGTAGNAAATATCCATTTTTATCAAGAGATCCATTTGACACGCGTTTAGTTTTTTTAAATACTGAAACTAGCCCTTTATTAACAGATATTGGAAAGTATGAAGCTAAATCTACCGTTTTAAAACCAAATTTTTCTGCACTTATAATTGACCAGTTTTCAAAATCTGGTTTAAATAAAGGAGATACTATTGCAGTTTCTATGACTGGATCTATGCCAGGAGCTAATATTGCAGTTCTTATGGCTTGTGAAGCAATGGAATTGGAATATATTTTAATTTCTTCCTTAGGAGCATCTAGTTGGGGTGCCACGGATATGAACTTATCATGGCCAAAAATGGAAAAAATTCTATATGATAATAATTTAATAAGTAAAGTGAGTGATAAATTTACATATGGAGGAGGAGCAGATTATTTAAAAAGAGGTACGAGATACAGAAAAATTTATGGAGGTGAAAGCAAAAGAGTTAGTATTGATAGTTTAATGATATCTTTGTATCCAAACAAGACAATGGATGACTTATTTATATTACATGGCTTATCTAATGATGAGGTGCTAAATGATTCAACTGGAACCATTCTTAAAACTAGCATCAATCAAAGAATCTCTTTTTATGAAAAATCTTGCTCAGATGGCTCATTATCATGTTTTGATGCTTATGTTAATGTTGGGGGTGGTGTTGCTAGTTTTGGTTATAAAGGTAAAAATAAACTTAAAGATAANTTTGGGTATGTTAAAGCGAATGACGTGTTAGATGTTCTTCCATCATTTGAAAAAAGAAATAGTGTTATGGCTAAATTTGCTGAATCAAATATTCCCCTTATTAACATTACAGAAATTGAAAAGTTAATTAAAGGAACAGATATTGGATATTTTAATAGCCCAATAATTGCAGAACTTGATCAAATTGGAAATGGTAAATGGGATAAAGAGGGTTTTAAATGGAGTCAGAATTTAAACGGTTCTCCTGAAGTGTTTATTGATTTAAATCAAAATAGTATTTGGGATGAAGGTGAAGAATATTTAGATCAAGATGGTCTATTGGATATTGGTAAAGGAAATTTATATAATACAAAAAAGTTTAATATGATAGTGGTTTGGTTTGGTTTGATGATATGTCTTGGAAGCACTATATATATTGGATTTGTTAGTTATCAACAAATTAGCAGGCAAATGAGAAGTTATGACCCAAACAGTTAATTTTATTTTTGTTATCTTGTTAAGCTTATCTTTCACAAAAGAGCTTCCATTATCATACAAATATGAACTTTCTTTTGGTTATGATGATAATTTTATGAGATTTTCAGATAATGAGTTAAACACAGCTCATAATAGTAATGGTAATGTTAATGATTATCTTGGAGACTCTAATACATATGACTCTGGCATANTTGGTACATCTTTGCAAGTTAAGTATTCACCAAAAATTATAAATAAATATAAATCAAACATTATTTCTAAAATAAAGTATAGTTATTATAGTAGTTCTAATCAAAAATCTTATGCTTCTTTTTTATTTAGGGGTGAAATAAAATTAGCATCCTATAGGTGGNTTAAGTTTTCATATTCACTTTTGCCAGANTATTATTTAAGAACTTATATAGATAGAGATTTAACTCCATATAAGAGATTTCCNTGTACTTTTTCTAATGAGACTATTTATTTTTCTTATTCCCACAAATTTTTATTCGACAAAACTTGGATTGATTATCGTTTAGTATTAAATAACCAGTTCTATAATAAAAATTTTACTGAATTTGATAGTAAGATTTCAGGTATGGAAATCACACTTAAATCAAAAAAAATAAAAAATTATTATTCTTCAATAGCTCTATTGTATTATTCATCTGAAAACAATACTTATGATCCCCAAAAAATGTTAGAGTCCTCAAGAATGGATCGATCATATATTAGGAACGGAGTAAAATTTTATATCAAAAAAACTTTAAAAAAATCATTTGTTAATAGTTTAGGATTTAAATTTTATTTTAATCAAAGATTTTATGATTTAAACTCTTGGTTTTATAATCAAGANAACTGGAAAACTTATTCAGATTATGATTTGAGGTTTGAGGTATCTAAAAAAATATCAAAGAGTATTAATTTAGATTTTTCAGTTAGACATTTTACAAGGAACGTTAATTCTTCTGATANTGGTGAAATAGATTGGGTTGAAGATTATAAAAATCATAACAGAAATGAAATGTGGTTAAAATTTATTTATGTTTTTTAAATTTAGATTGAGGTTATTATGAAATTTTATATATTGATTATATCATTATTTTTATATGCATGCATTGAACAGGTTGATTCAGAACAAAANGATTTTGTAGAGTTAGTTACATATATTGATACATATGGTGAAGCTATGGATTTAGATTTAACTGATTCTCGTATGGTAGTTGCTGCAAATTACCAGGGTTTTATAGTATATGATCTATCTAGAGATAATCTTGGCAATATTTCAAGTGTTGATTCAATATATAATGACTCAATTCTAGATGATTCAATGGGTGATAATCGTGCACAGGAAGTTATTGTTTCTGATAATCATGATATTGCATTTATTACGGATATTTTTGATAGAATTTGGCTTTACAAATTAAACGATGAATCAAATCAATATGTAGATTCATATTTACAAGATTGTTATGGAGGTACATGGTTAAGTACAGCAATTGATGATCAGACAGATGTAAATCAAATTAATGTTTTTTCACTTGTTAAACATTCATCATCTGAGAGTGATGATGAGGGTACTGTTGGTGACTTTGATGAATATTCAACTTCAGTAGTATGGAAAGGTTTAAAAGATATTAGTTCAGACGACCTATTTCCTGAGCAAAATTCTTCACCTGCTTGCGAGTTTTCATATAATTTTGGGATTCTTCCTGAGGCTATTCATTATAATGATGGTTTGTTAGCTGTAAGTAATGGAGAATTAGGTGTGAAAGTTCTCTCTCAAATAGACGAATCTTCATGTTTTGATTCAAATACGTTTGAATTATTAGGTGAGTTTAATCCTTCAGGTAATATTGATGTAGACAGAATTGCNTGCGAAAATTCTATATTTGATTATTATAATCCTGGGCTTGGAGGGATATTTGAACCTGAAGGAGGATTTCATCCTCAAATTTATTCTTCTTTTGATTTGCCTGGGGAAGTAAATGCAGTTTATGTAAAAGATTTAGTATTATTTTCTGGATTATCAACTAGTAATGGTTGTTACATATCTTTACTTGGTGATAATGGAACTGTTGTTGAAAATTTACCAATTGCTAACGGTTATACTATTAACGGTATCAGTGAAGATAATGGAATTTTAGCATTATCAGCAGGTAGAGATGGAGTATTGCTTTACCAATGGAATGGAGCCTTAAGTATTGATTTTATAGGTCAAATTCAAACTCCATACTCAAACAGAGTAAAAGTTGATGGTAATAACATTTTGGTTTCAACAGAAGATGGTGTTTTTATATATATTTTAAATTAAATAGGAGCTATAATGGTATCTAGAGTAGTTTTTGTATTTTTATTAATAAGTACAGTTTTTTCACAGTTTGATTGGATTGATGGCGGTGCACCAATTCGTCAAGGTCAGCATATTGAATGGCAAAGAACTGCCGGTTCTGGTGACTCAGGTGAAATAATTTTTGCATGGTCAGATACTAGAGATAGTATGAGAGATGTTTATGTACAAAAAATTGATTCTCAAGGTAATAAGCTTTGGGGTGAAAAAGGTATTGCTGTAACAACAGCTTATGGAAGGCAAGAAGATCCATTACTTGTTGGTGACGATAATGGTGGTGCTTTTATTATTTGGATAGATTATAGAAATGAACCAGACACCAAGGGTGATGTATATGCTCAGCATGTTTTATCTGATGGTTCTTTAGTATGGTCTCTTGAGGGACAGCCTATTGTTGTTAAGGAAGGTGCTCAGAGAAATCCAAATATGTGTAAAGATGGAAATGGTGGNGCATATATCATTTGGAAAGATTTCACGCTTGGTCAGTACGAGCATGTTTATGCTACCCATATTTCATCTGATAATCAGATTATTAAACCTGGAGAGGGTGTCCCTATCATGACTAATGATTCTCATCATAATGGAATTAGTTTAGAAATTGCTGGTCTTGGAGAAGCTGCTATGGCATGGGTTGATGATAGGAATGGAAACCTTGATATATTTGGTCAAAGAATGTTAGCTGATCACGAGAATGATACAATTAACACACTTTGGAGTACTGTAGAAGAAGGTGGTAAAGCTATTTGTGATGCTGAAGGTGATCAAAATTATGCAAAAATTACATACGCAGCTGGTTGTTGTGGTACTGAAGGTATTACTGTAACAACATGGCAAGATGATAGAAATCAAAATTTTGATATTTATATGCAATATCTATGGGTTAATGGTGATCCATTTTTTCAAGCTTACCCAGAAGGTTTACCACTTACAGATGGTCTGAATTCTTCTCAAACTAAGCCAAGAGTTAAAGCAGATGACTCAGGTGCTTATATAGTATGGTATAGCGACCAAAATGGTAATAGTGATATTTATGCTCAAAAAGTAATAGCATCTCAAGATGATCCAATTCAATGGGCTGAAAATGGCTTATCAATATGCACTGCTCAAGATGCTCAAACAGGTGCAAGATTGACAGTTAGTGGTAATGGTGGTGCTTATTTTACTTGGCAAGATGATAGAAATGGCGGAGATGAAGCAGATGTATATATTCAACACATTAGTTCAGATAACGTTATAACAATGCCTGAGAATGGTTTAATTATATCAAATGCATCTTTAATTCAAAAGAGTCCTGTTGTAAGAAATGATGGAAGTGGTAACGCTTTTGTGCTGTGGGAAGATGGAAGAAGAGGTAGTGGCGCAATTTTTTCTCAACATTTAAATTCTAATGGACAATTAACATTATCAGAAAATGGTATGGAAATTTATTATGGTGTAGATGGAAAATCTGACAATATCAAATCAGAGCGAATTAATGACACAGACATTCTTTTATATTGGGAAGATCGTGAAAATGGTGTTAATTCAACTTATAATTTTGGAAAAATAGTTTCAAATGACTACGGATATACTTATCAAAATGCCATTTCAGTACCAAATGCTTCTTTAAGTGATAATCCAGCACAATTAAATGCAGAAGTTAAAAAAATTGGCAACAATTTGTTTATGGGTTTTCTTCAAGACAATTTTCAGGCTGGAGTAGATCCATTTGAAGGTTATTCTCAATATTTTCAAATACTTAATTTGCCTAGTTTAGATTTGGTTGGGGATGCAAATGGTACATGGTTAAATCCAACTGATTTTTTTCAATATGATTTTATTAGTGAATTTGGAAGAGATTTAGACTTGCTTGTCAATGATGATAACACATTATTTTACTTTACTTCTTTGAGTGAATTTTTTGCTGGACCAGACATTTATGTTCGAAAAGTTGGTATTGACGGTCAGGTTTATTGGGATGCGCCTAAAAATTTAACAAACGATCCAGCTTCAGACAATTTTGTAAGAAATGTTTTTAATACACCAGATGGTGGTGCGTTTATAGTTTTTGATAAGATAGGGTCAGAAAATTATAGTAACATTACGATTATGAGTCAAGATGGTGAAAATGTAGAAGGTTTTCCAAAAAGGGTTTGTGAGATTGATAGTAATCAATTTATTGAAGACGCTGTTGATGTAGGTGTAGGTATTTTTGTAATATGGAGAGATAATAGATTAGATGGTAGTTCNGACATCTATGGTCAGCTTTTTGATTACAGTGGAAATCCTCAAGGCCCAGAAGATGGTATAGTTATTGCAGAATATGATAATGATCAAACAAATGCTAAAATTACATACCATGACACTCTTAATGAGGTNCTAGTATGCTGGGAAGACTATGAAAGTGGAATAGATTATAATTTAGCATGCAGTACAGTCAATTTAGCTAATTTGAATGTTAATGACATTTTTGGTAGACCTACTTATGAAATTGCTACAGGTCAAGGTGATCAAATTAATGTTGATACATATAAAGCTGAAAATGGTAATTATATGATTGTTTGGGAAGATTCGAGAAATAATAGTGATGAAAACCTTCAGACTCATACAGACATTTATTATCAAGAAATAAATACTCAAGGTGAATACATTTATGGTGATAACGGTATTGCTGTTTGTGACTCTTATCATATACAGACAGAACCTAAAATATCTCTGTATGCAAAATCTGATTCTCAGCAATCATATGTAATTTATTGGACTGATTTAAGAAGTACTGGTAAAGATCTATTATATAATATTTATGCCCAATCAATCAGTCATGACCATCAATTAAGCATAGACGATAGCTATCCTGTAGAGCTTAGCCTTACTTCTGTTTATCCAAACCCATTCAATCCAGAAGTAAATATTAACTTTTATAACCCTTCAAGTGAAAAAATATCAGTTAATATCTATGATTTAAATGGAAAACTAATTGAGACTTTATATAACAATCAATTAAACAGTGGAAGTCATACTTTTACATGGAATGCTGAAAAGTATTCTAGTGGAATTTATGTTGTAAGACTTAAATCAAGTGCTTCAGTTATTAGTACTAAAATATCTTTAATGAAATGATTCTTTTAGTTTTAATAATTTTAACATCTCTATCTTTCTCTTTATCTGAAAGATATCACACTTTCTATGAAGTAGAGCAACAGCTTCTAGATTGGGAAGAACAGTTTAGCAATGACGACAACCCATGGCCAGCTCAATATCCAGGTAGTGGTATAATTTATCAATTATCACAAATTGGCGTATCATCTCACGATAATTTACCTATATACGCAGTAAAATTATCTTACAATGCTAATGAGGATAATGATGAGGCAAGAGTCTTAATTTTAGGTCAATGCCATGCAGAAGAAATCTATGGAGTTGAAATTGCGATGGAAATGATTGATTGGTTATTACATCCAAATGCTTTTTATCCTGTTAATTATTTAGATAGAAAAATGGCATTAGAAAATACTGAACTATGGATTGTTCCTACACATAACCCTGAAGGATTACTCACAGTTCATGGTGATACTTTAAATGGTGAGTGGGTTCAAGATGAGTGGTATAGAAAAAATAAAACTGATATAAATGCAAATGGAATTTTTGATTATGTTTATGGGCCAGGTAATGATTCAGATGGTGTTGATTTAAACAGAAACTACGATTTTAATTGGATATTTGGTGATGATAAATATGAGCTTGATTATGGATGTTCAGGAAATCCTTCATATATTTCAAATTATGATTATTATAGAGGAGAAGAACCTTTTTCTGAATTAGAGATTCAAGCTATAAGAGATTTTGCTATTGAAAAACAATTCTTATTATCAATAGCCTATCACAGTTCTAGATCTGGTTGNGTATCTGAAAAGGTTATATATCCNTGGAAATGGACAGACACTAAAGAAAGTCCTGATTTTGAAGTGATTGATAAGTTAGGTAGGGATATTGCCTCTTTCATACCAACTCAAGATGGAATAACTACATATTTGCCATCTGGAAGCGTATCTAGAAGNGGTAATGCTCATGATTGGTTTTATAGTCAAACTGGCTGCATACAATATTTAATTGAAGCTGGAACCTCTACTATTCAAAGTAGTGATGAACAGATTATTGAAGATACCATTGATAGAAATTTGATAGGTGCATTTCATTTAATAAATAGAGCTTCAGGAAATAGTTTCGGTGAAATAGGTGCAGATAAATACCTTATAAATGGATTAGTTATGGANTCAAACTCAAGTGAAACATTAGATGCNGAAGTTACTATATTAGAGATGGATGGTCCAATGTTAAAGCCTAGAGTCACTGATCAGTTTGGTAGATATAGAAGGTTATTATATCCTGGAACATTTACTCTGCAAGTAAAATCAAAAGGATATCAAACTTACTTGGAATCTGATATTGTTCCGAGNGCTTCTTCCTTTATTGAAAAGGATATATACTTAGAGCCATTAGAAAGTTATGTAGTTGAATTTAATTTTGATTATCCTGATTATTATAACTTAGCAGACCCATTAATTTTAACTTTAGAAAGCGAGTGGGATGTAGAAAATTATGAAATATTTTCAAACAGTTTTCAATTGGATTTATATGAAGGTTCTTACAAGGTTTCTTTGAAAGGTAATGGTAATAATCAAATAGTACCAATTATGGATAATTTTATAATTAATTCTAATATGGAAAAAAATTACACATTTGATTGGGCTAAATTAGTNTATTCAGGAATTAATTCTAATGATTGGATTATTGATTCAGGTGATTGGTATTTTAATAATGATCTTTACACTCAATCATCTCAATATTATAGTAGTGATTCATTTAGTAGTATATCTTTAGACTCCACATTTTCTGCAACAAGTATTGTGGCCTNGTTTAANATGAAATATGAATATGAGTGGGACAATGATTTTATTCAGCTCTCAATNAATAGTAATAGCGCTGATATTTCTAATGTCAAGACATTAACTGGGCATCATTATAAAGCTTTTAATACAGAAATGATTGGATATGAAAGCAATCAAGAGCTAAATGATTTATCTGTAAACATTTCAATGGCTACGGACCAATCTCTTTATTATAGGGGTGCTATTATAAAAGATTTACAAATTGTATCTGATTCTGGTAGTCAATTATGCAATTTTGGAGATTCAAATTTTGATGGACAAATTAACATTAATGATATTATGAAAATATTAAACTTCATTCTTTTATTAGACACTGCAGAAGGTTATTATAGGTGTGCAAGTGATTTAAACCAAGATGGAGGAATTAATATTTTAGATATCTCAATTTTGATAAATTTTATTTTAGGGGAATAGTATGATTAAAAAGCTAACTTTGTTATTAATTACATCTTTGTTGTTTTCAGGTGACGTTATAAAATTACCTTTATCTCATAAAGGGATAGATACTAGACCTGCAGAATATGAAAGAGGAATATATTTAATCGTATTAGCTTCTCAGAGTTTAGAAAATTGGTTAGGTGACCAATCAAACGGTGAGGATTTCGTTAAGTTTAAGAAAACACAAGGTTACGATGTAGATGTGATTTCTCTAGATCAATTAGGAATAGATTCAAATATTTCCTTAAAAGGCTATTTACAAACATATAAAAACAATAATCCAATGTTGGAATATGTATTACTTGTTGGTGACTGGAATGGGGCTTACTCTGTTCCAACATTTACCATACCATCTTACAATGAAGAAGAGTTAGATGTTACCGATTACACATACACTTATGTTGGGGATGATGTTGAAAGCCCAAGATTTTTCATTGGTAGATGGCCCGTAAGACAAATACAAGATATATTGATATTAAAAGCTAAAACAATAGAACATACAAAGTTAGAGCAAGGTTCAAATCTAGATAGATTTGATGATGCATTAATTGTTGCAGGTAATTTTAAGGATGGTCAAGGTGTTCAACCATGGGACTGGCCAGTTACTCCAAGATGGACATCATTATGGCTTCAAGATGAGTTGTATGATTTTGGTTACGAATCCGTAGATACAGTTTTTTATCACGCTCAAAATTATGAGAATGGAGCAAGTAATCCAATGATAGCTAATTCATGGAATTCAGGTATAGGAATAGTTAATTATAGAGGTTGGGGTGATGCTAATGGTTGGCATAAACCTTTATTCCACAGGGAGGAAGTCGAACAGTTAAATAACGGATGGGATTTACCAATTGTTTTGAGTTTTGTATGTAATACTGGTGATTTTGGAAATGACTATTCAGGTGTTGGGCTAGATAAATGTTTTGGAGAAACCTTAGTAACTGCTGGTAGTACAACAAACCCAAAGGGTGCTGTTGCAATGGTTGGTCCATCAGATCTTGATACAGATACAAGATTCAATAATGTTATATGCGGAGCAATGTGGGATGATATTTTAGAATTACGAAAAACTGAGCTTGCTCCTGCATTACATACAGGAAAAGATTCTGTTAGAACTGAATTTAGTGGTTTGGTTATTAATAATACAAATATACCAGATTTTTATTACCATATCTATGGTGTATTAGGTGACCCAAGTATACCTCTAAGATTGACTAATCCTACAAGTTTAAACGTTGAAGGAGATTTAAGTTTATCAGATTCATTTGTCTCACTAAAAATACTGGATGAATCAGGAAGTGCGGTTAAAGATGTAGTAGCTGCCTTAATGTTTGGTGATCAATTGATAGGTAAGGATTTATCAAATCAAAATGGTTGGATTGATATTAATATTGACTCAGATGCTGTTACTGTTGGCTCTGAACTAGTTTTATACCTAAATCACCCAAATCATTTTCAGGAAAATATAGAAATATTATTTGAAAGTGATTCTGGTTCAGCTTTTGAAGAGCATCCGTACGAGGTGTCGCCAGAGCCTCTTTCTGATTACATTTATAATATATCTCTAAATGATGAAACAGAATGGGAAGAAGCATCTGTTTTAGGTACAAATTTATGTTTAACTGATGATACGGTTACTGATATTGATTTACCGTTTGATTTTAATTTTTATGGTGAAACGTATAGCACGCTTACGGTATCTTCAAATGGTTGGGCTTCATTTGAGAAATGTGACATCCCATATTTTTGGAATTTTTCAATTCCTTTTCCACTTGGGCCATCTGCCATGTTAGCGCCTTTCATGGATGATTTAGACGATAATGGTAAAGAGCCATTTGAAGATTTAAATGGTAACTGTACCCATGATGAGGGAGAATGGTTTCAGGATAGAAATGATAATGGTTTTTGGGATGAAGGTGAAGATTTTGATGTATACTCTATGTATGATACTGATAATGATAGGTTTATCATTCAGTGGCAAAATGTTTCTAATGGTGAAGATGATGAAAATTGTCCTGATTGTGTAAAAAATACATTTCAATTAATGTTGTACAATCAAGACATTCATCAAAACATTGCAAATCAAGGTGATATTGTATTTGTTTATCAAGAAACTCACGATATTGATGAAAATGGAAATTTTTCAACCATTGGAATTGAATCACCTGATCAAAACTTTGGTTCTCAAGTTGTATTTAACGATGGTGACTCAGAATTGGTACCAAATTTGAATGATGGTTATTCAATAAGATTTACTGCTGATAATAACCCTTTAGAAATTGATGAAAATACAATAGTTGANCATTCTTTATTAAAGACATATCCCAACCCTTTTAATCCAAGTTTAAACATTGAATACATCATTGATAAATCATCAAACGTTTCAATTTCAATATATGATATTAATGGAAAGTTGATTGAGCAAATTCTAGACGTTTATCAGTCAGCAGGAAATCATAAAACAAAATGGAACCCCAAAGGAATTTCAACAGGTGTATATATTGTTAAACTAGAATTAAATAGTAACGTTTATACTCAGAGGGTTGTTCTCTTAAAGTAAAAAATCATTAATTAGTTCAGGAGGCCTAGCTATGATAGCTTTGCTGTCTTTTACCACAATAGGTCTCTGAATTATTTTTGGATATTTTGATATTAAGTCTAAAAGCTTTGAATTTTCAGATATTTTTTTAAAATCTGGATTTTCTTTAAATAATTTATCATTATATCTAATAAACTCAATGGCCTTTAAGTTTAGCTTTTCGCATAAACCTTCAAGCTCTTTAATTGTAAAGCCTGTCTTTACGTACTCTATCAACTTATAATTAATTTTTAAATCATTTAAAATCTCAACGGATTTTCTGCTTTTACTTCATTGTGGATTATGGTATAGTTTAATCATTAAAGCTCCATAGTTTAAAAAATTAAGTTTAACATTACTTAAACATAAAAAAATAATTGTTAATTACATTTAAAGTTAATAAAATAAGGTATGAATAAAAATAGTAATTTTATTATTTTAGATGAAATAGATAAAAAAATAATAAATATCTTAAAAATTAATGCTAGAGAATCTGCAAGCAGTATAGCTGAATCAATCAACCTATCAATACCTGCAACTAGTGATAGGATTAAAAAGTTAGAAGATTCAAAAATTATTAAAGGCTACTATGCTGAGATTGATTCCAGAAAAATTGGTTTAAATTTATCTGCATTAATTACAATTATTTCTGAATCCTCATCTAATTATGGTAAAATTATTAAGTTTGCAAACCAATCAGATGAAATTGTTGAATGCTATGCAACAACTGGNAGAGGTTCTCACATATTAATTATTGAGACTGAAAACACTGAAAGTTTAGAAAAATTATTANGAAANATTCAGTCTTGGCCAAATGTAATAAGAACTGAAACACAAATCATTTTATCAAANAACAAAACTTTATCTCATCATTAANATTATAAGGAGAATATTATGAATAAAATNATGGTTGAGTATATTTGGATTGATGGTCATCAGCCNACAGCAAAACTTAGAAGTAAAACTAAGGTTATTGACCATGAAGTAAAGTCACCATCTGACTTACCTGACTGGGGTTTTGATGGTTCAAGTACAAGACAGGCAGAAGGTCATTTTAGTGANTGCTTATTAAAACCTGTCCATATTATAAAAGATCCTATTAGGGGCGGAAATAATCTTTTGGCTATGTGTGAGGTATTTAATTCAGATGGTTCNGTACATACAAGTAATAAACGAGCAAAATTAAGAGAGTTAGCTGATAAATTTAAAAATGAAGAGTGTTGGTTTGGTATTGAGCAAGAATATACTTTTTTTGATGGCATAAAACCTTTAGGTTGGCCNGATAATGGTTTTCCTGCACCTCAGGGCGGTTATTATTGTGGAGTTGGTTCAGATGAGGTTTTTGGAAGAGATATTGTAGAGGAACACATGGAAGCCTGTATTGATGCAAATATGATGATTTCTGGAATTAATGCAGAGGTTATGCCAGGTCAATGGGAATTTCAGATAGGTCCTTTAGGTCCTCTTGAAGTGTCTGATGAGATTTGGCTCGCAAGATGGTTGCTGTATAGAATAGGTGAAGATTATGGAGTAAGTGCTACTCTTGATCCTAAGCCAGTTAAAGGTGACTGGAATGGTGCGGGAGCTCATACAAATTTCAGCACTAAATCTATGAGAGAACCTGGTGGACTTAAAATTATTGAGCAAGCCTGTGAAAAGCTAGGAAAAAATCATGATAAACATATTGAAATGTATGGATCTGATAATGAGCAAAGGCTTACAGGAGATCATGAAACTTGTAGTATTAAAGAGTTTAAGTATGGAGTTAGTGATAGAGGGGCTTCTATAAGAATTCCCATGCAAACAGCTAATGATGGATATGGTTATTTAGAGGATAGAAGACCTTCTGCTAATATGGATCCATATTTAGTTTGCACAGCATTGATGGATACTATATTGTCATAATTTTATCAATTAAGACCTCATATAAATGAAATTACCTCTTTTTGAATTGTATAAAAAGGGGTAATTTTCATTTAAGAACATAAATAAAGAATATGGAAAATTTATTTAGTCAACAAATTATTTTACTATTTGTAATTTCCTTTGCTATAGTTTTTTTTGTAATGGAAATTTTACCCTTAGAGGTGACAGCATTAGCATCTTTAGGTCTTTTATTGTTATTTGATATACTATCTATTGAGCAGGCAATATCAGGTTTTAGCAATAATGCGGTTATTACAATTGGGGCAATATTTATATTAAGTAGATCTTTAGTTAAAACTGGATTCTTAGAGGTATTGGCTCAATTTTTGTATAAGCTAGGAGGTAAAAATGTATGGGTNACAGTATCCATATTTTTAATTACAGTATCNTTAGTATCTGGTTTTATCAATAATACTGCAGCTGTNGCTATCTTCATTCCAGTGATATTTAAAATTTGTCAAAAGTATCATATTAGTCCTACAAAGTTATTGTTACCTTTATCCTATGCAGCAATACTNGGAGGTACGCTAACATTAATTGGTACATCAACAAATCTTGTAGTAAGCTCTGTAGTTGAAAATAATTATGAGCATTTTGTTGACTGTGNTGTTGTTTNTGATGATANAGGTCATGCAACAAAAATTTGTTCAGATGATGAAGGTTGGCTTCCAGAAATGGGTAATAATGTATATGATTTAGGAGATAAATTTTTAGATGTAAACAATAATAATACTTGGGATGAGCTCGAGCCAATTTCAATGTTTGAATTTACCAAAATTGGATTAATATTTATGTTTATTGGAATTTTGTATATAATTATTGTTAGTAAATGGTTTTTACCATCAAGAGCAATCACGACTTCTTTAACACAAAAATATCATATGCAAAAGTATTTAACAGAATTTAAAATACCTAAAGAATCCAAACTAGTTGGTAAGTCATTTAATTATTTAAAAGTATACAAAGAATACGGTTTTCAACCTTACAAAATCATTCGTGAAGATCAGGAACTTATATATAATTTAAATTCTGTAATAATTCAAGAAGATGATGTAATAATTGGACAAATTCAATTAGAGGAAATCATTCGATTTAAAGATAATTATAACGTTTTATTATTATCTGATGTAAAAATGAATCAAAATGAACTTGTAGGACAAAATTTTATTTTAGTAGAAGGTTTGATATCCCATCAATCGTATATCATAGGTAAGACTCTTAATGATTATGATTTTAAACAAAAATTTTCATCATTTGTTTTAGCAATCAAAAGACAAAAAGATTTATTAAGAGAAAAGATTGCTCATATAAAATTAAAATTTTCAGATACAATTTTAATTATGGTCCCTAAAACAAAGTTAAAAACATTAAAACAATCAAAAGACTTAATAATTTTAGAAGAACTAGATATACATTTAAAATATCAAAGATACTGGTGGCTTTCTATATTAGTAATACCTATGATTATGATCCTTTCTTCTTTTGGATTAGTATCAATTGTAAAGGCTGTTATTTTGGGTTCAATATTGATATTAGTTTTGAAAGTCATTTCAATTCAGGATGCATATGAATCAATTGATTGGTCAGTAATTTTTTTAATAGCAGCATTAATTCCTCTAGGACAAGCTCTGCACACTACACAAGCAGATATCACAATTAGTAATTTTATTTTGTATTTTGCAAATACTATTTTACCATATTTTAGTCAAGACACTTATTATCTTATCATTATTTCAGTTTTATATTTTTTATCAATGATTATATCATCTTTTTTATCAAATGCTGCAGTTGCTATTGTTTTTACTCCAATAGCTATTGCCATAAGTAACTATTCAGGAATTGATCCTAGGCCCTTAATTTTTGCAGTTTGTCTTGGAGCCTCAAATAGTTTTTTAACTCCTATTGGATATCAAACTAATATGATGGTTTATGCTCCAGGTCAATATAGATTTAATGACTTTATAAAGGTTGGCTTACCTTTATCAATTATTTTTTGGATAATAGCAACAATTTTNATTCCTTACTTCTGGCCAATCACTCATCTAGATTACATTTACTAATTTTTATTACATAATGTTACTTTTATATCATTCAATAAGTAATTATTATTTAGAAGAAAAAAAGTATGGATATTAATTAGAAAATTAATAACTTTGCGTTCAAACTAATTTATATATTGCAAATAGGAGATACTATGTTAAATAAAATCAAAACAATATTTTTGAGTATTGCATTAATGATAAGTTCATTTGTNTTTGCTCAAGAAGTNGTTATGGGCCTTGGTGCCGTAACAGATAGTAGCGCAGAAGTTACTATGGATACCCCTTTTGATGTGGGTGGATTTCAATTTGATGCTGTTGGTGCTACACTAACTGCAGGTGAGGGNGGTTTAGCTGCTGATGCTGGCTTTACTGTATCTACNGGTGGAGAAACTGTGCTTGGTTTTTCATTCACAGGTAGTGTTATTCCTGCAGGNAGTAGTGGAGTATTAACAAATTTAGTAGGTACTATGCCTGCTGATTTATGTCTTTCATTAGGATCAGGTGCTATATCTGATGGTTCAGGTAGCGCATTAGATTACACATTTGGTGAATCTGATTGTGACTATGAAGTTCCTTGTGATGAAGACGCTGACAATGATGGTATATGTGATGATGTTGATGATTGTGTTGGTGAATATGACGAATGTGGTGTTTGTAATGGTGATGGAAGTTCTTGTAATACAGAGCCAATGATTGGTTTTGGTAACTGGGATGCAGATAATTTAATGCTAGATATCAATGTTACTGTCGGTGATGTTGACTTAGCAGGATTTCAATTTGGTTTAACAGGTGTATCTATTGCAGCTGCAGCTGGTGGTCTTGCTGAAGAAAATGGTTTTACCGTTTCAGTAAGCCCAAGCATTGTTATTGGATTTTCTTTAACAGGTTCAACAATACCTGCTGGTAGTTCAGGTATTTTAACATCTCTAATGTTAACAAGTGTTGATGATTTAGAGGGATGTATTGTAGATGTAGTCTTATCAGATCCAGCTGGTGGTTCAATTGTAGAAGACTATATGATTGGTGATTGTATTGTTGTTGGTGAAGTTGTAGANGGTTGTACAGATGAGACAGCTTGTAACTATGATGAATCAGCAAANACAGATGANGGNTCATGTTCATATCCAGAAGAAAATTTTGANTGTGATGGCAACTGTGCTGTAGANGAAGATTGTACAGGCGAATGTGGTGGTGATGCAATTGTNGATGAATGTGGNGTNTGTGAAGGTGATAACACNAGTTGTTTAAATGTNGTTTATTTTGGNGCAGTAACNGAGTCNGATGCTGGTAACAGTATGGANATNTGGTTATCTGCAGTNACNGANNTAGCTGGATTNCANTTTGATGTTACAGGNGTTAGTGTNAATGATGCAGCTGGTGGTNTTGAAGATNTTGGATGGACNGTGAGTTTTAATGAATCTGGTACTATTATTGGATTTTCATTAACAGGTGATGTTTTAGCACAAGGTGAACATCTTCTAACTGTTCTTGATTTTGGTTTTACAGATACAGAAGCATGCCTAACATTTGAAAATGATGGTGCTCTTGCTGATGCGGCTGGTAATGTTTTACCTTCTGCAACAGGTGATTGTTACACATTTACATCAGTGGTAGCTGGTTGTACAGATGATACAGCATGTAACTTTGATGATAGTGCAAACTATGATGATGGTTCATGTACTTATCCTGAAGACAACTTTGACTGTGATGGCAATTTTATAGCAACTCAAGTACAAATTATTCATAACTCTGCTAGTCCAACAGTTGATATTTATGTTGATGGTGGTTTAGCAATTGAGGATTTCGAATATAGAACAGCTACACCAGTATTAGTTCTACCTACATCATTTGAGGTTGGTATTGCTCCAGCTGATGGTGATGTTATAGCTACATTCCCATTTGAATTAGCTGAAGGTGGTTCTTATGCAGTAGTTGCTACAGGTTTACTTGGTAATGATGATACACCATTTGGTTTGGCTGCAACAGCAACAACATTTGGTGCTTCTGATGCTGGATTAGTTGGCTTAGAGGTTTATCATGGATCAACAGATGCTCCTGCTGTAGATGTACAAGCAGATGCAAACGAAGGTACAGTTTTAATTTCTAATTTAGCATACGGAGAATTTTCAGGTTATGCTGAAGTTCCAGCAGCAGATTATACACTTGGTATAGCTCCAGCTGGTGGTGATGCAATCGCTGCATTTACAGCTCCATTATCAGGACTTGGTGGTGGAAGTGCAGTTGTATTTGCTTCAGGATTTTTAAGTGGTGATGACCCAGCGTTTGGATTATTTGCTGCTCTTGCAGATGGTTCAGTACTTGAGTTACCTGCTTTAGGTGCAGATTGTTCTGGTATATGGGGTGGTGATGACTATATAGTTTGTGATGATGGTTCAGAAGTTTGTGATGAAGCAGATTGTCCTGTTTCAAATGCAGTAATGATTGGTTTTGGAGAAGTTACAGATTCTGAATTAGAAATTACTTATGATTCTAATGCAGATATTGCTGGATTTCAATTTACTGTTTCAGGTCTTACTCTATTAGAAGCAGGTGGTGGTGCTGCAGCTGAAGCAGGATTTACTGTTTCTGTTGGCAGTACAACAGGTATTGTTATTGGTTTTGCTTTTGATGGATCGACAATCCCTGCGGGTGCAGGCACATTAACAAAATTGATGGCATGGAATCCAGATGCTAATACTGAAGCATGTTTAAGTGATGTTATTATATCAGATACAAACGGTGGAAGTTTTTCTGATGTAATGGTAGGTGAGTGTGCAGACATATCTATATTAAATGTTTCTGATGAGTTACCAGGAGAATATAGTTTGTCTCAAAACTATCCTAATCCGTTCAACCCAACAACTAACATTAGTTTTTCAGTTGTAAATTCTGGAGAGGTTTCATTAAAAATTTATGATCTTTCTGGAAAAGAAATTAACGAATTAACAGATAATTTCTATACACCTGGAGTATACAATGTAATTTGGGATGCTACTGATTTTAATGGAAATCAAGTATCATCAGGAATTTATATTTATCAGTTAA
>NZRW01000016.1 GCA_002701185.1 Fidelibacterota bacterium | reverse complement strand
TAATAAAGGTGCTAATGTAACTTTAATCTCTGGCCCAGTTAATTTAAAACCACATCCTGAAGCAGATTTAATTAATATTGTAACATCTGAAGATTTAGTGGGAGCATTAGACAAAATAGATTTAAAAAAATTAGACTATATATTCATGTGTGCAGCAGTTGTTGATTATTCTCCAATAAAAGTACATAGTAATAAAATTAAAAAGAAAAAATCTTCTTTGACAATCGACTTAAAAGAAAATCCAGATGTTATTAAAATGATATCTGAAAAAACAGATGCAATAATTGTAGTATTTGCATTGGAAACCGATAATGGAATTGCTAATGCAAAAAATAAGCTGAAAAATAAAAATGCAGATTATGTAGTATTAAATTATGCAAATAAAAAAGGCCAAGGTTTTAATTCAAATACTAATCATGTTTACTTATATTCTAAAGATGGTTCAGAAATTGAATTTGAAAAAGATAGAAAAGATAGAATTGCTGAAAAAATTATAGATTGGGTTATAAGTTAATACCAACTGGCCTGTGATCAGATATATGGTTATCATATTTTTGAAATCCACCAATCATATAATTGTCTAATTGGATGGTAAAAGTATTAATAGTATCAATAAATAACTCATTTGTTACTAATATATGATCTAAGTGACTAGGATAGCTAGGGAAAGACCAATTTAATGAACTACCCTCTGCAATATATGTGTCTGTAAAAAAATAACCCTCAGGATCATTTAAAAATTCAACAAATACATTATTAGTTATTTCTTCGGAAATATCATCATTAAAATCACCTAATACTACTACACGTTCATTTTGAAAATTATTATCAATATAATTTTTTAAATGATAAGTTGCTTGTTGCCTTCTATATTCTTCATCCCAATAATCAGATTCAATAATTCCATTCCCACAGCACTTATAATGAACATTAATTAAAATATATTTTTTTTCATTAAAATAGACTTCAAGTACATATGGTGCTCTATACGCAAAAAAATGTTCTTGATCTTCCAAAATAGTATATGGATTTGAGATAATTTCTACTGACTCAGTATTTATTAAATATGATAATTCTTGATAATCACTATCATCGGATCTGAACCCCATCCATTCTGGACCTAATTGATTTACTAATTGATTAAATGAATTTTGACTAGAAATTTCTTGTAATGCATATATATCNGAATTGATGCTAGGAATAAAATCTAGNAAATAACTNATTGTCTCTTCATCCTTAGGAAAAAATTCTAAATTCCAAGTCACTATATCAAAACTAGTTTCAGAACCAAAATTAATTCCATATGTTTCATTACTATTATTTTTTTCTGAGCATGCTAATAAAATAAATAAAAATATTATATATCTTTTAAATACCATTTCATAATATAAATAATTGTTCAATTTAAAATTAATATATAAAGTTGTAAATTTTGTTGTATGATTCTTGATAAAATAAATAGGTTTTCATTATAATGATATTAATTACAGGATTAAATGGTGAAATGGGTAGTGCTTTAGTTCAACGATTGCACGACCTTGGAAAGCAAAATATTATAGGTTTAGATATTAGGCCTGTTAAAGAATCAATTGAGCCATTATTATCAAAGAATTATATTGGAGACATTAAAGATAAAAGTTTGATTAATAAAATTTTTACTGAAAATAGAATAAATGAAGTCTATCATCTTGCTGCAGTACTCAGCACTAAAGCTGAATCAATTCCTTTCTTATCACACCAAATAAACGTTGATGGATTTCTTAATCTATTGGAAGAAATCCAAAATTATAAATCTGAAGTAAAATTTTTCTTTGCTAGTTCAATAGCTGTTTATCATTTAGATAATAATAAAAATATTAAAATTTTAGAGGATGATTTTTGTAACCCTAGCAATATGTATGGATGTAATAAATTATATTGTGAAAAGATTGGATCATATTTTAGTGAACATTCAAATTTAATGAATAATTTAGATTTTCGTTCCTTACGATTTTCAGGAATTATTAGCGCTAACACTATGCCTGTAGGTGGTACTAGTGATTATGCACCTGAAATGATTCACAATGCTGTGCAAAATAAAGATTACACTTGTTATGTCAATCCGCAATCTTGTATACCTTTTATGGTAATGCCAGATGCAATTGAAGCAATTATAAATTTAATGCATTCTAGTAAAAAGAAATTAAAAAGAAATGTTTATCATATACAGGCTTTTAACCCAACTGTTGAAAAAATATATAATAAATTGAAAGAACATTTTCCAAACTTTCAATTAAGTTANGATGTTAATCAAAGAAGACAATCTTTAATTGATTGTTGGCCATGCGAACTAAATCAAACTGCAGCAATTAATGATTGGGGTTGGAAACCAAAGTTTGATTTTGATAAAGCATTTGACGAATATTTAATTCCTAGTATTTTAGATTTTTATAGTGATAAGGATTAAAGTATGTATGTAAATAAAAAATTTTTAAAAAATGAATTAAACAGAATCAAAAATGATGGCTTATATAAAAAAGAAAGAATTATTGAGTCTGATCAAAATGCTAATATTAGTGTAAATAATAAAACAGTATTAAATTTCTGTGCTAATAATTATTTAGGATTGTCAAATAATTCAGATATAATTAAATCTGCACAAACTGCTTTAGAGCAATGGGGTTTTGGATTAAGCTCAGTTCGCTTTATTTGTGGCACGCAAACTATTCACACAAAACTAGAAGAAAAAATTTCATTATTTTTAAATAAAGAAGATACCATTTTATATACATCATGTTTTGATGCAAATGGCGGTTTGTTTGAAACTTTACTTGGTGAAGAAGATGCAATCATATCAGATGCTTTAAATCATGCAAGTATTATTGATGGTGTACGCCTATGCAAAGCAGATAGATATAGATATCAAAACTCAAATATGAAAGAGTTGGAAGCAATTTTAAAGAAGACTCAAAATCATAGATTTAGATTAATTACTACAGATGGTGTTTTTTCAATGGATGGATTTATTGCCAAATTAGATGAAATATGTAAACTAGCAAAAAAATACAATGCTCTTGTACATGTAGATGACTCACATGCAACTGGTTTTGTAGGAAATACCGGCAGAGGTTCTGCTGAATTTCATAATGTTCTTGATGAGGTTGATATTATTACATCAACATTAGGTAAAGCATTAGGTGGTGCGTCAGGTGGTTTTACTTCTGCAAATAAAGAAATTATTTCAATGTTAAGACAAAAATCTAGACCTTATCTATTTAGTAATTCTTTAGCTCCTGTGATAGTCGCCGCTTCGATTAAAGTTCTTGATATACTTGAAAATAGTAATGACTTAATTCATCAAGTAAATCAAAATACACAATATTTTAGAAATGAAATGTCAAAACTGGGCTTTGAAATAAAAGAGGGTATACATCCCATTGTGCCAGTAATGATTGGAGATGCAAAAATCGCNCAACAAATGGCTGATGATATGCTAAATGAAAATATATATGTTATAGGATTTTCTTACCCAGTTGTTCCTAAAGGTGAAGCAAGAATTAGAGTTCAAATAAGTGCTGCTCATACAAAAAACGATCTTGATATCGCTATTACTGCATTTAAGAAAATAGGGTTAAAATATAATTTAATTGATTAAGTGATTAAGTGAAAAGCTAGAACTATTACCAAGTGGTCCTAAATTTTGATACCCTAATATGATTTGAAATTTTTTGTATTTAGTTTTAAAGCCTATACTGGTGCCCGTAAAAAAATCGTCATTAAAATCTCCGTAATATAAATTTTTACCCATTGATGAGTAACCAAAAATGATTGAATTATTTTTTAATATTAATTCTGTATTGAAATTAAAATTATATACATTATTTTGACACTCTTGNTTTAATGATAATAATACATTTAGGTTTTTAGGCTTAAATAACAAAGAATAGCCATATAACTTTGGTAAATCCTCAATATATCTTGTGTATGAATTAAGTACTTTACCATAATTATCTATAAAAATCTCAATTATCATTTCATCAGTATTATAAAAAAAATCTAATTTTGTAGCAAATACGCTACTATTAAAATTATCAATTTTTGAATATAAATAATTCATTTCGAGAGATGAAAATATTTTATTATATAGTCTTGAAGAAAATCTTTGGGTGAAAATATAATCCATAGAATCAAAAGAATATCCTGAACTAGAATCTTCAATATTACCATAATCAATTATTTGTATNCTGGATTTCATTGATAGATTAGAAATATAATAATCATAGCTGATATAATTTGCAGATATTGAATTTGGATAATTTAAATAAGATGTAGAAGCTAAATCGTNTTTTTGCGTTGATAAGATAATATCTTGATAAAAAGAATAATTTGAATTATTTGTTAATAGTTCAAATGTATTCTTAGGAAATAATAAACCATTATAACTAGAGTTAGAAAAATAAATTGATAAAAAAATTAGTAAAAATATTTTTTTCATATTAAAGCACCGATATTGAGTCAATGTCAATTAATAATTTTACATTTTTATCTAAAAATTGTTCTTTATTATCTTGTATGTGTTGCATAACCTTTAGTGATTGAGATATTGTTTTTGAATCAATTTTTATTAAAATGTGGTAACGATTATTAGAAGCTAACTTTTCAATAGGACANGGGAGCGGTCCTATAATGGAATTTGGAAACTTACTTTTTAAAATTTCATAGATTTTATTTGAACTATTAATACAATTTTTTAATGATTTTGATTGAAACAAAATACGAATTAACCTTTTAAATGGAGGGTAATTNAGTGCTTTTCTGCTATCTAGACTTAAGTTATAAAACTGCTTAGATTGATAATTGGTTGACATTTGAATTAATTGATTTTTAGGCTGATAAGTTTGAATAATTGCTTCACCTAATTTTTGACTTCTTCCCGATCTACCTATTACTTGATATAACAATTGAAAAGCTTTCTCGTTAGATCTAAAATCTGGAATGAACATACCCAAATCTGCATTTAAAACTGCAACTAATGTAATATTTTTAAAATCTAACCCCTTTGCAATCATTTGAGTTCCTAATAATATGTTAAAATCATTAGCTTTAAATTTTGATAAAATTTCCTTCTGCTTTTTCATTGTACTTGCAGAATCTGCATCCATTCTCATTATATTTGCATTTGGAAAATGCTGATTTAATATACTCTCAATATGTTCTGTCCCATAACCTAAATATTTAATGTCAGCTTTATTATATTTTTCAATTGAATATTTTTTATTACAATGATGACAAATTAATTTTTCNATTGTTGCGTGATAGGTTAATATCACATCACAATCTTTGCAATGAAGAATTTCATCGGAGTCCTGANATACCTTTATAGCAGAAAAACCCCTTCTATTATGTAATATAAGCACTTGTTCATTATTATGAATTCTTTTTTGTATTTGTTGAAATAAATAATTACTAATTATACTTTGAGATGATATTTTTTGATTATCATCAGTCATATCAATTATTTTAACTTTTGGTAGCTTTGCATTACCATATCTCTCATTTANCTCATGTATAAAATATTTNTTAGTAATGTAGGAATTATAATAAGTTTCCAAACTAGGAGTGGCACTNCCTAAAACTATAGGTGCATTTGAAAATTTTGCTCTTACTATAGATAAATCTCTTGCATTATAACACGGTTGCTTTTCTACTTCTTTATATGAACTGTCGTGTTCTTCATCTACAATAATTAATCCTAAATTTTTTAAAGGTGTAAATAATGCACTGCGTGCTCCTATAACTATACAAGGATCTGTTTGATTAAGTTTTTTTAATATTTTTTTTCTATATGAATCTGTGGTTTGACTATGCCATAGAAAAACATTGTGTCCGTAAAATTCTTGAAACCGTTCAAAAATTTGAGATGATAGTGCTATTTCTGGTACAAGTACTAGACATGATTTTTTTTGATTAATATAATGGTTGCATAAAGTTAAATATATTTCTGTTTTCCCGCTACCTGGCACACCATGAATGAAGTGAGGCTTTTCATGATTTGTAACTATACGATTATAAATATCTTGCTGAGATTTTGTTAACTTAATTGATTCAATAGACTGCGTTTTTAGTTGCTTTTCAATACTTTTTCTTTTAATTGTATTATCTTTAAAGACCCAAGATAATACAGTTTGTGTTATTTTACCAATTGGTGTAACATAATATTTTGACATCCAAATAATAGTCTGCCATAATTCGTTAGATAATTGGTAGTCAATGGAAATAATTGAATTAATTTTTCCCTTAAAGCTTACTTGTTTAGAAGTTGAAACAAGAAAACCTTTACAATCCTTATTTTTAAACTTAACATTTACTAAAGCACCAGGCAATACTGATGATTCTAACTTTACTGGTACTTTATAAGTAAATGTCTTGTTTAGAAAAAAAGGAAAGCAAACTTGTGCATACATAAATTAATATTATGCAGAAAGAGCTTTTACTTTAACTTTGATTTTTGCAACTACATCTTTATGTAAATATATATCTACAAAATGATTACCAACTGATTTNATTGGTTCAGGAATAGCNACATCTTTTTTCTCAATTTTATATCCACTTTCAAGTANTTCGTCGCATACCATTTGAGGTGTCACAGAACCAAATAATTTATCTTCTTCTGAAGTTTGTAATTCAAATTTTAATGTTACTTTATTTAATTTAATACATACTTCTTCTAACTCAGCAACTCTTTTAGCTTCATGTTCTTTAGATTTTTCTATTTGATACTCAGCTTGAGCTATATTACTCTTGGTTGCATATATTGCCATATCATTAGGAATTAAATAATTTCTAGCATATCCAGATTTTACATTCACTACCTGACCTGGATCACCTAATCCTCTAACACTTTGTAATAGAATTATTTTCATTTTTTCCCTTTCTAAATATTTCGTGGGTCTACATGATATGGAAGTAATGCAATATTTCTTGCTTTTTTGATTTCTTTAGCAATCATTCTTTGATATTTTGCAGAAACTCCTGTCACATAACCTGGAATAATTTTACCCTGATCAGTTAAAAATTTTCTTAAAAATTTATACTCTTTATAATTAATCATTTTAACTAAATCTTTGTTTTCTTTAAATGGACATATTTTTTTTTGATATGATAATCCCGCCATAATTATTTATCCTCCTGCTTTTCTGAAGTTTCTTCNACAGTTTCTTCAACAGTTTCTTCTTGATTGTCTTCAGAATTATCTTCTTCTTTTACATCTTCAGCTTTATCTGTGGTAGGTTCTTCTTTATTTAATAAACCTAACTGACTATCTAAAGATTTTACATCTTCAATCAAGCCATCTTTTTCAATTTTAGTTGTCAAATAAGCTAAAATATTAGTGTTATGGTCTAATGTTGTNTTAAACTCTTTATTCTTTGTACCATCTGCTTCAAATTGAAACAATACATACATACCATACTTTTCTTTATTTATTGGATATGCAAGCTTCTTTTTTCCCCAAGCTTCAATAGTATGTGTTTTACCACCAAAATCTTTAAGGGTTGATTCAACAGATAATATTAAGTCTTTTAGCCTTCCAGCTTCTAAAGCAGGATGGACAATATACATAGTTTCATAGTAAGACATAATTGCTCCTTTAAACAATTGAAGACGCTATAACAAGCGCTACAACTGACATTAATTTAATTAAAATATTTAAAGATGGTCCTGAAGTATCTTTAAAAGGATCTCCAACAGTATCTCCAACAACCGCTGCTTTATGAGCGTCTGAACCTTTACGACCTTCTTCTTCTATTGTTTTTTTAGCATTATCCCATGCTCCACCTGCATTAGATTGAAATATTGCCATTAAAACACCACATGCAGTAACACCAGCAAGGAGACCTCCAAGCATTTCTTTTCCTCCACCAAAACCGATTAAGATAGGAATGAATACTGCTAACAAACCAGGTAGAACCATCTCTCTAATGGAAGCTTGAGTAGATATTTCTACACATTTATCATATTCTGCTTTACCATCAGCTTCATCAAAGATTTTTCTATCTTCTTCAGATGCATTACTCAAATCAGCATCATATTTCTTCATTATTTCTAATGCTGCCTTTAGTGCAGGAATATCGTTAAATTGTCTTCTTACTTCTTGAATCATNCTCATAGCTGCACGACCAACCGCATTCATTGCTAGTGCAGAAAACACAAATGGTAGCATTGCNCCTATNAGTAANCCTACCATTACTTTTGGTTGCATAACGTTAATAGAAGTAAGTTCTGCTTTATCAGCAAATGCTGCAAATAATGCAAGAGCAGTTANAGCTGCTGATGCAATTGCAAAACCTTTACCAATAGCAGCTGTAGTATTACCTACTGCATCTAATTCATCTGTTCTTGTACGTACNTCAGATGGAAGCTCTGCCATTTCAGCTATTCCTCCAGCATTATCTGAAATTGGTCCATATGCATCTACAGCAAGNTGAATTCCAGTATTAGCCAACATACCAACTGCAGCAATNGCAATACCGTAAAGCCCTGCATAACTATGTGCAATGAGAATAGCAGCAGATATNAATAAAATTGGTATTGCTGTTGACATCATTCCGGTTCCAAGACCAGAGATTATATTTGTNGCTGCACCTGTTTCAGATTGCTTCACAATCTCATTNACAGGTTTTGTTCCTGTACCAGTATAATATTCTGTTATTTTACCTACTGATAGTCCNGCTATTAAACCTGCAATGGTTGCCCAAAAGGCTCCAATAGAAAAATACGTTTCACCATTAATTGACCAATTACTAGGTAATAGATTAGTAATAATAAAATATGATGCAATTAGCATTAATAGTGCTGATAAGAATTCACCAAGATTTAATGCTTTGTGTGGGCTGCCCCCATCACTTACTTTCACAAAAAATGTTCCTACAATAGAGCAAATAATTCCTGTTGCAGCTAGTACNAATGGTAAAATTACAAAACCCATACCTGCATCAGTACTACCATTAGCTAAAAATATTGCAGAACCAAGAACCATAGTAGCGATAATTGAACCTACATATGATTCAAACAAATCAGCTCCCATTCCAGCCACATCGCCAACATTATCACCTACGTTATCAGCAATTGTTGCTGGATTTAGTGGATGATCTTCTGGTATTCCAGCTTCAACTTTACCTACTAAATCAGCACCCACATCTGCAGCTTTGGTATATATTCCACCTCCAACTCTTGCAAATAGTGCAATAGAAGAAGCCCCAAAAGAAAATCCAGTTAAAACTTCTAATCTTTGTGCAAGACTCCAAGCAGTAAATGTTGATTCATAAAATAAATATAAACCTGTTAAGCCTAACATTCCTAAGCCAACTACTCCAAGTCCCATTACAGCTCCCCCTGAAAAGGCTATACTTAATGCCTCACCTAAAGAGTTTTGCGCTGCATTTGTAGTTCTTACATTAGCTTTTGTGGCAACTTTCATCCCAATAAAACCAGCAAGCCCTGAACATATTGCACCCATTAAAAATGAAAAGCCAAGTAAGCTATGACTTGTAGATGTAGCCTCACCCAAATATCCTAAATAAGTTAGCAAGCCACCTACAATTATAACAAAAAATGATAACATTGTATATTCAGCTTTCAAAAATGACATTGCACCATCTGATATGTTGTTAGCAATATTTGCCATTTTTTCATTTCCTACTGATTGATTTGAAACCCATTTATCTTTTATAAAGACAAATATTAAAGCCAATATACCTGATAGTAATAAAATTGACTTGTTTTCTAATATGTATTCCATTTAAATCTACTCCCTGTTTTCTAATTATATTTATTCATTGTTTTTGTAATATCATTTTCTAGTAAAAATTTAATTGCTTCTACTGATTCATCAATAATAGCTGTAACTGTTTCATCATATTGTGAATCAAATGGTTCTAACACATATGATGATAATGATTTTTGGTTACCATTAGTGGCTATACCAATTTTTAATCTTAAAAAATTATCATTTTTTAATTGATAAATAATTGATTCTATTCCTTTTTGTCCGCCTGATGTTCCTTGTGATTTAAATCTAATTTTACCTAAAGGTAAATCAGCATCATCATAAACAACTAAAATATCATCAATACTAATATTAAAATAATCCATGTAATTTTTAAGCCCAATACCACTATTATTCATATAGCCTAGTGGTTTTACTAATCTAATTTTCGAATTATTAGAATGTACATATTCACCCTTTCCTAGTTTAAAATTTAAACTAAGATCTTCNGCCAACTTATCTAATACCCAATAACCTGCATTATGCTTAGTATTAGAATACCTAGAACCAGGATTTCCTANNCCTACAATCGTCATTTACTCCGATTGCTCCTCTGAATTATCTGATGAATCCTCTGATTCAGTTGATGTNCTCTCTGAATCANCAATAACATCTTCNGTTTCTTCTTCCTCAGATACTTGAACTGGTTCATTAACAGCAATAATTAAATTTTCTTCATCACCTTCAACGCTNAAGCCTTCAGAAAGTGATAATTGTCCTAAACGTAATGAATCACCAATATTTAAATCAGTAATATCAATTTCAATATTTTGTGGTATACTACCAGGTAAACATGTGATGTCTAGTTCAGTAAGTGTCTGATTTAAAACCCCACCTGCTTTGACACCCTCTGATTGACCTATAATTTCAATTGGTACTTTAACAGTAACTTCTTGGTCCATTCTTACACCATACAAATCTATGTGAAGCATTTCTTCTGTAATAGGATGATATTGAACTGACTTAATAATTACGTCTCTAGCCTTTGAGCCCACAGATATTTGATATACTTGCGCATCAGATTTAAGTGCATCATGCATCACTTTTTTGCTAACACTAAAAGGTATGCTATCTTTAGAATCGTGTGAATAATAAATACCAGGTATTTCATCCATACTACGTAAATTTTTAACGTATGATTTTTTATTGCTTAATTCTCTTTTATTTACTTCAATTTTATGACCCTTCATTTCTATGACCTCATTTTATTTAAATAATTCACTAATTGAATCACCTTTGTTTATTCTAATAATAGCTTCTGCAAAAACTTCCGCAACAGAAACTATTTCAAGTTTATTAAATATTTTGTTATTTGATATATCTATAGTATCACTAACAATAATTTTATCAATTGGAGCATCTTTCAATCTTTCAATAGCTGGCCCTGACAATACAGGGTGTGTTGCTATTGCCATAACAGATTTTGCTCCGTTTTCAATAGCTGTTCTCGCTGCATTACAAATAGTACCTGCAGTATCTATCATATCATCAATAATAAAAACATGCTTATCTTTCAAGTCACCTATTAAATTGACTACCTCTGTTACATTATGCTTGGGTCTTCTTTTATCAATCAATGCAAAGCCTATTCCTAATTTCTTAGCATATGATTGACTCATTTTTGCACTCCCAACATCAGGTGCAAGAACAACGCCATTATCAAAATCTAACTGGTATTCTTTCAATTTATTAAAAAGTACTATTCTTGAATATAAATTATCAAAAGGGACATTAGTAAAACCTTGAATTTGTGGCGAATGTAAATCCATGGTTATCATTCTATCAACACCAGCAGCTGACATTAAATCCATTATCATTCTTGCTGAAATAGGTACTCGTGGTTGATCTTTCCTGTCTTGTCTAGAATATCCATAATAAGGTATCACTGCTGTTACGGTTTTAGCTGATGCCCTTTTTGCAGCATCTAACATTAGTAATAATTGCATAAGGTTTTCAGCTGGTGGATTAGTAGATTGTACTAAAAAAACATTTTCACCTCTGATGTTTTCTTGAAATGCAACTCTTAACTCACCATCACTAAAAGTTTCTAAATCAATCTTACCTAATGGCACGCCAGCTAGATTAGCAATCTTTTCAGCAATTTTTATATTAGATGTTCCGCTAAATATTTTCATAATTTAATTTTCATTGTA
>NZRW01000015.1 GCA_002701185.1 Fidelibacterota bacterium | reverse complement strand
TCCAAAAAACTTTTAAAAAAATTTAATATTGAAAAGAAGTTAATTATTAATAATAATTTTAATGAAAAAAAACAATTTCAAAAAATTTATGACTTATTAATTGATGGTAATGATATTGCTTTAATAAGTGATGCTGGAACCCCATGTATAAGTGACCCGGGCTATTTGTTAGTAAATCAATGTCGAAAAAATAAAGTTAATGTTATTCCAGTTCCAGGCGCAAGTTCTGTGATATCAGCCTTATCTATTAGTGGATTACCTACCGATTCATTCTATTTTGAAGGTTTCTTACCAAAAAAGAAAGGTAGAAAAACAAAGTTTGAGTTTTTAAAAATGTTACCCTGTACAACAGTTATTTTTGAATCACCAAAAAGAGTAGTTAAAACATTAAATGATATTAAAGAATATATGGGATCACATAGAATTGTAAGTATACATCGTGAAATGACTAAAATGTATGAAGAAGCATTTATTGGTTCTGTTAAAGAGGCAGTTGATTTTTTTTCTAATCAAAATCCAAAGGGTGAATTTGTATTAATTATTTCAAAAGAAGGTTATGTATTATGATGAAAAATAAATTTATTTCATTCGAGGGTATAGATGGTGTTGGAAAAACCACTCAAATTAATTTGTTTTTGAAAAAATTAGAAAAATTAAATTTTAAACATCATTTATTTAGAGAGCCAGGAGGCACTAAATTATCTGAAGGTATTAGGGAAATTCTATTAGACAATAATAATGATATATCAAACCTAACAGAAAGTTTGTTGTTTCTTACAGCTAGGTCAGACTTAGTTGATAAAAAAATTAGACCAAAAGTATTAGAAAATGATTNATTTGTAATATGTGATAGATTTTTTGATAGCACCCTTGCTTATCAATCNTATGGTAGAGGAATAGATAGAGAATTTATACAACAAATAACGGATCAAATTTTACAAAATATTATTCCATCAACTACTTTTCTTTTGGATTGTGATATAAATATTAGTGTTAAGAGATTAGGTTCGAAGGATAGAATGGAAAGTTCTGGTATTGAATTTCTTAGAAATGTAAAAGATGGCTTTTTAGAGTTAGCTTTATTAGATAAAAATAGATATGTTATAATAGATGCGAATAAAAGTATTTCAGATATAGAAAAATCTATATGGAACCACTTTGAGAAAAGGTATATAAAATGATTAAGTTATCAATTCAAACTTTAGTTATTGTAATTTTATTTTCAAGTACAATTAAATCTAATGAAAGTGATTTAGATGAATATTTTGATTTATATCAAAAAATATTTGAAACATTCACTAATAATTATGTAGACACTCTTGATAAAACTGAATTAATTAAACTAAGTTTTGATGGTATGTTTAAAAAGGTTGATCCTTACACAAAGCTTTATATAGGTTCTAGTAAAGATAGATTAGAGATTATGACTAAAGGTAAATATGGTGGTATTGGAATGCAAATTGGATTGATACAAGACACTTTAACAGTTTTGATGCCATATGAAGATAGNCCATCTTATTCAGAAGGTATACAAGCAGGTGATCAAATCTTAATGATTGATACTATTTCTACAATNGGTTTGACATCATCTGAATCTTCAGAACTTATAAGAGGTGAACTTGATTCAAAGTTGAAATTAAAAATTAGAAGACCTTCAACAAAGAAAGAAATGAATTTTGAACTGACAAGATCAAATATCATTGTTAAGGATGTACCTTTTTGGGAAGTTAACAATGATGGTGTTGGCTATATAAGAATAAAGAAATTTTCAAAAAATACTGCAAAAGATTTTAGGTTAGGTTTAAAAGATATTTTAAAAAATCCAAATACTAAGGGATTAGTTGTTGATTTGAGAGGAAATACTGGAGGTTTATTGAGTAATGCTTTAAATATTTTAGATCAACTTGTTCCTAAAGGTGAGAATTTACTTAAAACAAAAGGTCGTATTGATAAAGCAAATAGAAACTTTAATGCAAAATTTTCTACCAAAATACCAAAAGATTTTCCAATGGTTGTTCTTATAGATAGCAGATCTGCNTCTGCGTCAGAAATTGTATCTGGAACCTTACAAGACTTAGATTTAGCATTAGTCATAGGAACTCCNTCTTTTGGAAAAGGGTTAGTACAACGAATATTTAATGTTAATGATTCAATTAGTTTAAAAGTAACAACTTCCAAATATTANACTCCATCNGGAAGATTAATACAAAAAAAAGATTATTTAGATAATGATGTATTGACAGATGGCTTAGAAGATATCGATTCAGTATTTTATACAAAAAATGGAAGAATAGTTAAAGGTGGTGGAGGAATTTATCCAGATATTGAAATTAATAAAAAGAAAATTCCNCCCATTGTTCAATCACTATACAGAGAAAGATTGTTTTTAAAATTTGCTTCTGAATATGTTTATAAAAATAATTTTGGTTTACCCATAGTAATGTCAAAAAAAATATTAAAAGATTTTATCAACTACGTTCAGAATTATGAAATTGATTATATAGTTCCTGGTGAAATTGAGTTAACTGATCTTAAAAATAGTTTATATGACGAATATGGTGATAAAGAAACAAAAAAACCAAACAAGTATAAATTCCAGCAAGAACAATCATATATAATTGTAGATACTTATGGGTGGTTAAGAGTTAAAAATGGATTTGGTAAAACTGTAAAGTTAGTTCCTCCATCAAAACACAATCTAAATACTGGAGAATATTATATTAATGAATTAGGTCAGATGTTATCTAAAAGTAAACTTAAAAATACAGACCTTGAGTACTTATCTTTCTTGACAAGTAATTTAGATAGTTACTTCAGTGAGGTTAAAGTTATGCAATATGTAGATGAAGAAAATATAAAATGGATAGAAAATGCACTATTAAGGGAAATGTCATCTGTTCTTGGGAATGAGAAAGAGAAAATCAAGGTAAGTTTATATAATGATATTGAATATTTAAAAGCATCAGAATTGATTTTAAATAATAACGAATATGCAAAGTTTATTAAACCAAAAAACTAATCAAAGTCGATTAGCTCAGTTGGTTAGAGCGCTACGTTGACATCGTAGAGGTCACTGGTTCGAATCCGGTATCGACTACTAAATTTCATCACTATATAATTTATAGTTTGTAATATAGTATAAATTGCTTAAAATTGGTGCTCGTATATATATAAAATAATTAAGGAGATATAAAAATAAATAAATCTAATAAAGGCTTGAGAATAAATGAGCAAATTAAATCTGACACTGTAAGGTTAATCAGTAATGATGGGGATCAGTTAGGTGTAGTATCTTTACAAGATGCTCTAAATAAAGCTGATAATGTTGGTCTGGATTTAGTAGAGATATCACCTAATACAAACCCACCAGTCTGCAAAATTTTAGACTATGGTAAATATATATACGAAAAGCAAAAGCTTGAGAAAAAAAATAAAAAGAAACAACATGTAATTCATGTTAAGGAAATTAGAGTTAGACCTAATACTGGAGATCATGATTTATTAACTAAGTTATCAAGAGCTAAGAAATTTTTAGAAGCAGGAGATAAAGTTAAAATTACTGTTATGTATAGAGGTCGTGAAATGGCTAGGCAGGATATGGGTGTAGATACATTAAATAGAGTTGTTGATATATTAGATGATTTTGCTGAAATAGATAAACAGGCAAACATGGAAGGTAGAAGACTTTCTTTAATTCTGAGTCCTAAATAAGGAGTAAATTAAGATGCCAAAAATGAAAACAAGAAAAAGTGTTGCAAAAAGGTTTAAGAAAACTGGTTCAGGTAAGTTAATGCATGCNAGAGCTGGTGGAAGCCATCTAAACACAAGAAAAAGCTCGAATCGGAAGAGGCGTCTCCGCAAGAGCACCACAATTAGCTCTGCTATGAGTAGCAGAAATAAAAAAATGATAAATTAAGGGAGTAATATGCCAAGAGCTAATAGTTCAGTTCCTAGAAGGAAAAAACATAAAAAAATCATTAAACAAGCTAAGGGTTATTTTGGTACCCGTAAATCCAACTATAGAACTGCAAAAGATGCAGTTCAAAGAGCTTTGCAGTATGCCTACAGAGATAGAAGACAAAAGAAACGTGATTTCAGACGTTTATGGATTATTAGAATTAATGCTGCAGTTAGAAATAGAGGTTTNAGCTATTCTAAGTTTATTTCATTATTATCTAAAAATAACATTGAAATTAATAGGAAAAGCTTAGCTTATATGGCTGTAAATGATTCTGATGGATTTACAAAATTAGTTGACTCTGTAAATAAATCATAAATTTCAAATGTCCTTACTTAAAAAAATTGATTTAATTCAGAAAAATTTCAAAACTGAATTAGCTTCTGCTATAGATGATTCTTCTAAAATCAATGATTTGCATAATAAATATTTAAGTAGAAAAGGGTTGTTGGCTCAACTTTTTTCAGACTTAGGAAAAGCAAGTTCAGAAGATAAACCTGTTTTGGGTCAAAAAATAAATTCACTTAGAAAAGATATTGAAAGTCAGTTGTCAGGTTTTACTACTAAAACTAATGATAATACAAGTATTGATATAGATTTATCACTTCCAGGAGATTATTTTCCTGAAGGTAATATTCATCCAATTACTAAAGTAATAGATGATATATCAAATATTTTTAAAAAGATTGGATTTTCTATTTTTTCAGGAGATGAAGTAGAAGACGACTTTTATAATTTTGAAGCTTTAAATATACCAAAACATCATCCAGCTAGAGATATGCAAGATACTTATTATTTGCAAAATGATAAATTGTTAAGAACTCATACTTCAGCTAGTCAAATTCATTTTATGGAAGATAATCAACCTCCAATAAAAATTATTTCACCGGGAAGGGTTTATCGTAATGAAGATATCAGTGTAAGAAGTTATTGTTTATTTCATCAAATAGAAGGTCTGTATGTAGATAATAATGTAAGTTTTTCTGATTTAAAAGGTGTTATGGAATATTTTTCAAAAGAATATTTTGGTCAAGATGTTAAAGTTAGATTTAGACCAAGTTATTTTCCATTTACAGAACCTAGCGCAGAAATGGATATATATTGGGGTTTAAATTCGGAAAGTGATTACAGAATNACTAAGGGTACTGGTTGGTTGGAAATTTTAGGTTGCGGAATGGTTGATCCTGAAGTTTTTAAAAATGTTAAATACGACCCATCTCTTACTGGGTATGCCTTTGGTATTGGNATTGAAAGAATTGCAATGTTAAAATATGGTATAACAGATATTAGGTTACTTTATGAAGGTGATATAAGATTTTTGAGGCAGTTTTAGTATGAAAATTTCAAGAAATTGGCTATCAAATTTTATAACTTCATCCAAATCAGANTTTGAACTTGTAGATGCTTTTACTCAATTAGGTCTAGAGTGTACTTCATCAAAAATTAATTCTATAGATTCAAAAGTTATTGTTGGGAAAGTTAAAAGCTGTACAAAACACCCTAATGCTGACAGATTAAATTTGTGTGAAGTTGATACAGGAAGTGATTTATTGCAAATCGTTTGTGGGGCCCCCAATGTTAAAGAGAATATTCTTGTTCCTGTTGCTACTCTAGGTAGTAAAATTGGCGATTTTGAAATAAAAAAAACAAAAATTCGTGGCATTGAATCAAATGGTATGATATGCTCAGAAAAAGAGCTAGGAATAAGTGATAATCATGAAGGTATAATGGTATTAGATGGTACATTTAAAATTGGTCAAACATTTAGCGAAGCATTAAAACTTGAGCAAGATACGATTTTTGATTTTGATATTACACCTAATAGAGGAGATTGTTTTAGTCATTTAGGTGTTTCAAGAGAACTTGCTATTATTGAGGGNTCACATATAAATCTTGAAAAAATTAATTACAAANCTGGCGAATTTAAATCAGAAGATGCAATTAAAATTAAAATTGAAAANCCATCTTTATGTCCTAGATATAGTTGTAGATTAATTAAAAATGTTAAGGTTAAAGAAAGTCCACAATGGTTAAAGGACCGATTGAATGCTATAGGTCAAAAAAGTATTAATAATGTTGTTGATATTGCAAATTATATCATGTTTGATTTAGGTCAGCCACTCCATGCATTTGATTATGATAAACTTAATGGTAAAACTATTAGCGTTAGAAATGCCTTTGAAAATGAAGAAATCTTATGTCTAAATAATGAAAATAATAAGCTTGATCCTGAGGATATTGTAATATCAGACTCTAATGGGCCTGTTGCTATAGCTGGTGTTATTGGAGGTTTTGATAGTCAAGTTGATTTTAACACTAAAAATATTCTACTAGAAAGTGCTGTTTTTGATGAGATAAGTATAAGAAGAACTTCAAAAAAATATGATTATGCAAAAGAAGCGTCTAAGAGGTTTGAAAGAGGGGTTGATTTTGAAAATACTCTTTATGTACTTGACAAATTTACAAAATTATTGGTTGAAACAACAGGTGGTCAAGCATCAAAAGATTTTGTAGATGTTATATCTAAAAGTAAAGACACAAAATCAATCCAGTTTGATTTTAATAGATGTAATAAATTTTTAGGTATTGATTTAAATCAAAATGAATATGATAATCTTTTTAAAAAACTATCTATTAATACAAAATTTGATAAATCTAAATTTTTATGTAGTATTCCATCATATAGAAATGATATTGAGAGGGAAGTTGATTTATATGAAGAAATAGCAAGAGTATATGGTTATAACAATATACCTATAGCTCAAAATTTTAATAATTCTTATTCATCTATCATTGATAATGCAAAGCAGATAAATAATGATATTCGTTCAATTTTGCCATCTAAAGGGTTTTATGAGCACTACTCAAATAGTTTGTACAATGACAAAGTTTTAAAAGATTTTAATTCATATGACACATCAGAAATAATAAATGAATCAAGTATTGATATGAAATATATGAGAAACTCTTTAATGCCTGGATTATTGGCGGCAGTATCATTTAATGAAAAAAGAAAAGTTAATCATTTCAAATTTTTTGAAATTGGAAGAGTGCACTCATTATTAAAAAATTACAATAAAGAAGAGGAAACTCTTGGTACGGTTTGGTATGGCCATAATGAGAACCATTGGCGCAATGAATGCAAGACTGATATATATTTTGCAAAAGGTGAGATTTTATCAATACTTAAAAATCTTAAAATTAATAATATACATTTCAAAGTTAATAAATCTAATTTTTCTAATATTAATATAGATATATATTCTCATAAAACATGTATAGGCTATTTAAGGCAACTAGATACCAAATTAAGCAAAAAATATGATATTAAAGCCCCAGTAGTTTTTTCAGAAATTAGTATTGATAAAATTCTAAAAAATAGAATAAAAGACTTTAAATTTAAGAGTATATCTCCATACCCATCAGTTAAAAGAGATATATCTATTTTGATAAAAAAAGATATTTCCTATAGCAANATTATTGANTGTATAAAAAGTGCGTCTGACAATTTATTGATAGATACTAACATTTTTGATGTATATTCAGGTAAAGAGCTAGAAAATAATTCNAAAAGTTTAGCAATTTCTTTAACATTTATGAGTGATGTTAAAACATTAGTTGATAAAGATGTTGAGAATAGAGTTAATAGTATATTAGATAAGTTAAAAGAAAAATTTAATATTATTCAGCGATAGTTTAAGGAGTAATTATGGCAAAAGAAGTTAAANTAAAAATTTATGGACAAGAATACAGGCTTAGAACAGATGCAAAACCTGAAGTTATTGAAAAGTGTGCAAACTATTTAAGTGAAACAATGACGCAAGTTGCTGGTTCTGATAATTCATCTACGCCTCAATTAAGGCTAGTTATTTTTGCCGCAATGAATATTACAGCTCAATTATTTGAATGTAAAAAAACTAAAAAAGAAGTAATTAATCAAGTTGAAGCAAAAACTATTGCTATTACTGAATTTATTGAAGATAAAATATCTGATATAGAATCATCTCAAAGCTAAAAAATTATTTTGGAAACAATTATTCTCAAAGGAAAACCAGTTTCGCTTAAGATTAAAGATGATTTATCATTAAAAATTTTAGATTTAAAAAAAAATAATATAATTCCATCATTAGCTGCAATTATAGTTGGTGATGATGCAGCTTCTAAATTATATGTAAGTTCTAAAGCTAAAGCTTTTTCAAAACTTGGTTGTCATAGTGAGGTTTTTGAGTTACCATCTGACACATCTGAACATAGCCTAAAAGGATTTATAGAAGACTTAAATAATAACGATAAATTTCACGGTATTTTATTACAACTTCCATTACCAAAACATCTAAATGAAAAAGATATTTTAAAAAATATTTCACCATCAAAAGATGTCGATGGTCTACATCCTGAAAATCAAGGTTATATCATGCAAGGTGATCCAAGATTCATTCCGTGCACTCCTTTAG
>NZRW01000014.1 GCA_002701185.1 Fidelibacterota bacterium | reverse complement strand
CAAAATATTGATAATAGTACAGTATTTATGTTTAACTATCCTGAAGCATTTATATTTGATTTAAGAGATTAATATGCAAAGTATAAAAATATTTTTTAACATTCTAATTAGCATTTTTATTACAATTTTTAGCGTTAATTTATTTTTTAATAATGAAAAAAATAACATCAACTTTTCAGATTTAATATATATACTCAAAGATGGCTGGATATATTTATTATTAGCATGCATTTTATTGATTGTCAGTGTTTTTTTAAGAACTTACAGGTGGATTTACCTCTTTAAATCAGAATCAAGAATAAATTTTTTTCTTTTATTTAAATCACAATTAATTGGATATTTTTCAAATAATGTTTTTCCAATAAGAATTGGAGATGTTGTAAGAAGCTATGTAGTATCAAAACATACAGATAAAGAAACCAGCTACATAATTGGAACCATAGCAATGGAGAGAGTGGTTGATACATTGGCGATTATTACCTTAAGTATAATTACCTTGTTTTATTATGGTGCAGATTATTTAGAGGTGCAGTTTAATTTTATTAACATACCATTTTTAGTAACAGTACTATTTATAATAATNTTAGGATTTATATTATATAATAATATTCTAAAATTTTCATTTTCAAAAAAAATTGATAAGATACTTCAAAATATTTGGACAGGCTTTTCTGATATTCAGTTAAATCATAAAAAATCTATTTTTATNTTATCTATTTCTATCTGGTTAATTTTTGCAATTAATGTTTATCTAATACAATTAATATNTCCAGACCTTAAACTTAATTTTTTTGATTGTATTTTAATATTAGTTGCCTCTTCATTTATACAAATGATACCAGTAGGTTTTGGTGCAGTTGGTGTATTCCATTTAGGGGTTCAAGGTGTTTTGNTTAAGCTAGGAATTAATAATTATAATAATTTTATTATAATGCTACATCTATATAGTTTATTTATATACACTTTTTTAGGAGCATATTATTTTTTCACAGATAATAAATTAAGATTTAAAAATTTATTTGAATCAGTAAATAAAACTTAATTCAGATTTGAAAATTTCTTCTTTTGATGAAGATAATATTTTTTAATTACTGAAAATTTTTTCATCAAATCACTAGAAATAATAATATCGCTTCCATATAATTCATTGAATTGCTTTTTTCTTTTTCTCAAATATTTAATATTTAGTAACAACCAGATATTTGCTTTTATCACCGCATAGCCACCATTTAGATTTAATTTCATGATATAAAATAATACAGTTAATTTTTCTAAAATAATTCTCTTCATAATACTAGAATAGGAAAGATTAAAGTTATTAGTTAGAAAAAGAATCATACTATTTCTATGATTTAAAAAGATTTTTTCAGATGATCCATAAGGTAAAGTTTGACCACCTTTATGATAGANCAATGCATTAGGTTGTGAGAAAATATCATACCCAAGCAATAAACATTTCCAATGATAATCAATTTCCTCCATATGAGCAAATAGNGATTCATCAAAACCTTCAACTTTATTAAAAACATCCTTACGTGTTAAAAATGCAGTTCCACTTGCCCAGAAAATTTTACTCTCTTTGTCATATTGNCCTNTATCCTCTTCTATAGAATNAAAAATTCGACCTTTAACAAATGGATAACANAGGTAATCTATATACCCACCNCAACCACCAGCATAATCAAATAAATTCTTATTAAAAAAGTTTTTAATTTTGGGTTGAACAGAAGATATATTATTATTTTTTTCAATTGTATTAATTAAAAAATTAAAACAATCTGTAGTGACCACAGTATCATTATTTAAAAAGAACAAGTACTTACCTAATGCATGTTTTGCTCCTAAATTGCAACCACCAGCATATCCTTTGTTAACTTTGGAATTTATTATTTTACAGTCAGGNAATTTTTTAAAAATATAATCAATGCTTTGATCTTGAGAATTATTATTAACTATAATCAATTCAAAATTTATTGAATCAATATTATCGTAAATGGATTGTACACATTCCTCTAAAATGTCTTTACCTTTTAAATGTGGAATGATGATTGATAAAATCATTTTATTCAATATAAAAATCTGGGAAATATTTTTTTACTAATTGAGGATTAACAGTAGATAATAAATTTGTAATATTTTTATCTACAAGTTCTATCTCCTGATTAAAGGATATGTCACTAATATTTTGTTCAATTTTAAATTGNATGACTTGTAATAGCGATTGACAAAAGGATAATGCTCCATAATCATANGAAATTTCTGTTGGTATTACATTNCTTGGTAAATATTCATTCATTAAATCAATTATAGCAAAACTTTCTTGTAAATGATTTTTTCTATTAAAATCTAAAGCAATATTAGTGGCAGTTTTGAAAAATATATTTCTATAATTTGCAGCAAGCCTTTCAATATTAGGGCCATAAAAAATTCCTTCTGTATCAAGTTGATTGTATCGATATATACCATTTTTTTCTAAAGTGGCAGAAAAATAATCATCTACATTTCGTATTACATCTTCACTGTTTGACTTTGTAATCATTTGAATGGTTTTATCAATATCCATTCTTATGTCCATTGGAGTATTATTAAGTTGATTAGATAATTTATAAACCAAACCTTCTTGGATGAGGTAATCATCTAATCCTAAATTATTATTTCCTGTTGTTGTAGAAAAATATATAGGATTTTTATCAAAACATGTTTCTATAATTTTAAGAATAGTAATATTTGTTAATCCGACTCCATAAGTACCAGGGTTAAATTTCCAGTTAAAATTTTTGCCTGATTCTGTTTGTAAATTGATTGTATAATCACTTTTAAGCCAATTTTTAAATGCGTATTCCATTAAATTTTCATAATTTTCAGATTCAACAATTTTAAGATACTCATCCACATCTTCATCAATATTAAACATATTTAAACTTGGACTATGCTCATCAAGTTGTCTTATATAACTTGGAAAATTTAGTAGACTGAGATTAACAACTTTAACATCTTTTCTTATATTCTCTACCTCTTGTATATACCATAGCGGGAATGTGTCATTATCTCCNTTTGTAAATAATACAGCATTTGGANCGCAAGAATTCANCAAATTATATGCATAATCCCAAGCTTCATATCTNTTAGATCTATCATGTTCTTTCCANTCTACTACTCCCATTAAAAAAGGCATAAANAGAATTAATAGTATAGATGGGATTAATGATGAAATATTAAATTTTTTACGGAGTTCAGAAAGCAGCCCAAATATTCCTATACCAATCCATATTGAAAAAGCAAAAAAACTTCCAACATATGCATAATCTCGTTCTCGCGGTTGAGGGTCACTTTGATTTAAGTATACTACTATTGCNAGACCTGTTAAAATAAATAAAGTTAAAACNGATAAGGCTCTTTGAGGATCTCGNCTAAAATGATAAAACATTCCATATAAACCAATTATAAATGCTAGTGGAACAATATATCTAAATATATCAACACCCTGTAAAGGTCGCATGCTCATTAATGGTGTACCNTCTAAGCTATTCCGACTCCATGTTCTTTCATTCCAATCTTCTTTNCCAATAAATTGCCAAGCAAAATACCTTAAATACATTTCTTTAAATTGATAATTCCAAACAAATTTTGTTATCTCTTCACTTGAAACATTATTTGGGTTAAGTGTATATCTTTTCCAACTTTCGTTATTGCCCTGACTATTTATAACTAAAGACGTTTTTCTATCTANAATACTCCANTGCCCATATTGATCTCTATTGATATATTGGTAGGCACTTTTAATATCTTCAGGGTTGTTATAATTTATTTTAGGATTTTGCTGAGCTCTAATAAAGATAAGTGAATAGGTAGAATAACCAATTAATACCATTAAAGTACATGTTATAACAATTCTTGAAATTTGCAAATAATGCTTACTATTAATTGTATACAATTTATTCAATGTCCAACCACATAAAATTAGCATAAGCAATGCTTTCAAAAGATTTAAAGCTTCCTGCTCTTTGATTAATTTTAAATAATTAATTCCATTTAGTTCATAATAATTAATTTGATTTTCAGAACTTTTAATTAACCAATTAGCCACATCAGTTTTTATACCATTTTCTATAAGATCCATATAGAAAAATGTTTTTGCTTCTTCATTTGGAGCCGATAAAAATCTATCATAAATTTCAACCTGTTTTTCATTAAGATGATAAGAGTAACTTTGAATTTCTTGTGTTTTATTTTTTAATGAAATTTGTTGATCATCAATAAAAAATTCATTCACAGTAATAAATGCTATAAATAATGAAAATATAATAGTTATAAAATATTTTAGATTTGTTTTTAAGTTAAGATTTATAAGAATTGATGCCAGAATTGCAACAATTAAAAATAAAATTAAAATAGTTGGGTCAGAAATTTTATTAGCTATTGATGGTAAACCTTTAATTATACCTTTATAAATAACTATAAAAATTAATCCGGTTGATATTGATAAAAAGAAATAATGTATCGGCTTAATTATGTTTGANTCATTCAACTTATAAAAAATAATAAGTGCTATAAAAGGTATTGCTAACAAATTTAATAAATGAACCCCTATAGCTAGTCCAATACAATAACTAATTAAAATCAAATATTTTATATGATTAGAAGTATTAAATTTTGATGCCCACTTTAAGATAAGCCAAACTACTACAGCAGTAAAAAAAGTTGATAACGCATATACTTCAGCCTCAACTGCATTAAACCATTGAGAATCAGTAATAGCAAAAGTTAGAGAAGCTATTAATCCAGAAAAATAAATAGATAATGTATCCTTATCAGTAAAAATTTTTATTAACTGAACAATTATTAGATAAAGTAACATAATTGATAAAGCGCTTGCTATAGGTGANACTAAATTAACACGTGCNCCTAAATCACTTAANAAAGGAATTTGAGAAAAGAAATTACTAATCAGTAAATATAATGGTGTTCCAGGTGGATGAGGCACACCCATAATGATTGAAGTTGCTATAAACTCACCGCAATCCCATAAAGAAACTGTNGGNGCCATAGTAAAAAAATAAACTATAAATGGCACAAAAAAAGATACTAAGGTAAATATTTTATTTATTTTGTTTAAATTAATTTTATCCAATTTTAACAAACTCCAACATATGGTTATATTTTCTTTTAAAGACAGTTTTAATTTTTTTATTAGCATTTAAATTTAACTTTGGATCTTTAATGATCATTTCAAATGCTTGTTGCCTAGCTCTTCTAATAATAGGACCGTCGTTGCTAAAATCTACAACTTTTGATTTTATAAAACCATGTTGTTTTGTTCCAAAAAAATCGCCTGGGCCACGCATTTTTAAGTCCTCATCTGAAATTATAAAACCATCTAAAGTAGATGTCATAATTTTTAATCTTTTATCAGCGTTAGGTGTTTTTTTTCTTTGTACAAAAAAACAGTAACTCTGNTTNTGACCTCTACCAATTCTACCTCNTAATTGATGCAATTGGGTCATACCAAAACGTTCTGAATTTTCAATCATTATTACTGTTGCATTTGGTATATTTATTCCAACTTCAATTACAGTAGTTGCCACTAAACAGTTGATTTCACCCTTATTCATTTTTAGCATTTGTGCATCAATTTCATCTTTATTCATTTTTCCATTAATATATCCTACTTCAAAATCTTTAAATATTTGTTTTAGTTTTTCAAATCCTGATTTAGCAGCCTCTAGATCTAGTTTTTCTGATTCTTCAATTAAAGGATAAACAACAAAACATTGCCTTCCTTCTTCCATTTCTTTTTTCATAAAATCATATGTTGATTCAATTTCATTAGGTTGTATTAAACTGGTTTTAATTGGCAACCTGTTTTTAGGTAGCTCATCTATAATCGATATATCCATGTCACCATGTATTGTTATGGAAAGAGTTCTTGGGATAGGTGTAGCAGTCATAGATAAGACTTGTGGAGATGTACCTTTTTCTATTAATAATTTTCTATGTTCTACACCAAATCTATGCTGCTCATCAATAATTATTAGTCCTAAATCATTAAAATTAACTGGATTTTGTATTAGAGAATGTGTTCCAATTATAAATTGTATTTCACCTGATGCTAATTCATTGAGAATTATATTTTTTTCTTTTTGCGGAATATTAGATGTGATCAAACCACATGTAATATTAACTTTGTCACAGTATTCTTTTATGCTTTCAAAATGTTGTTCAGCTAATATTTCAGTTGGTGCCATCAAAGCGACTTGTTTTTCCTCTGCTATTACTATTGCAGCTGTTAGAACAGCAACAATGGTTTTCCCTGAACCAACATCCCCTTGAATTAAACGATTCATTATTTGTTCAGACTTTAAATCTGATCTAATTTCTCTTAACACTCTAATTTGTGCATCTGTCAGTTGAAAATTTAAATTTTCATAAATGCCTTTTAAATATTTGCCTCTTTTTGTGTAACTAAGACCCGTATTATTTTTTTGATTATTTCTTTTTAGTGCCATAAGAATCTGTATAAAAAAGTGTTCATTAAATTTTAATCTATAAATAGCATCTTTTATATCATTATTATTTTTTGGAAAATGAATTTTATATAAAGCTTCTTTGAGGCTGATTAAGTTTTCTTGTTTTAATATATTTAATGGCAAAAAATCATCTATTTTATATTTATCATTAGCCATAATATTTTGAACTAATTTTCTAAATCCTCTGCTATCCAATCCCTTTGATTTTAAATCTGATGTTGAAGAGTATTGGGAAATGATTTGCCCAGTATTTTGATTGTTTGATTGGTTAAGCACATCAAAATCAGGATGAGTAATTTTTAAACCATTGTAAAATTCTATTTTGCCATAAGCAGCAATTTCATCATTAATATTAAATTTTTCTATTATCCATGATAAACCATTAAACCATACACATTGAAGTTCCCCTGTTCCATCAGAAATTGTTACTTGGAATAGACGTCTTTTACCTATCATTTTCATATTTTTACTAATCACTTTTCCAATTACAACTGCTTGCTCGCCTATTTGTGCCTGATTAATTTTTTTGATATTTGTTCTATCTAAATACTTACGTGGTATATTATTGACTAAATCATAAATCGTTTCAATGCCATAGGCCTTTAACTGTTTAGCTCTTTTAGGCCCTACACCTTTAAGATAGGTTATATCATCGTATAGTGGATTAGAGTAATTCAAAATAATAAAATAGTTATTTTATTAATGATTTTAGGTTTTCTTTTAATTTATCAAGTTGCTGTTTATAGTCTTCAAACTTATTTCTTTCATGAGCAATAATTTCACTTGGTGCCCTATCAACAAAATTTTTATTTTCTAATTTTTTTGATACAGCATTCAATCTTCCNTGCATATCTGAAACTTGTTTTTCTAACCTTTTAATTTCTTGTTCGATATCAATTAAACCTTTCAAAGGAACAAATATTTCTAGATTTTCAACAACTGCTGTAGCAGATTGAGCAGGTTTAAGAATGTTATCACCTACTTCAAGCTTTTCTATTTTTAACATTCTACTCATTAATTCCATATTATTTTCTAGAATAGATGTAAATTTATCGTTTCCTCTTACCAGCATGTTGATAGGTTTAGATGGGGCGATATTTAAGCTAGCTTTAATATTTCTGACAGAACTTATAGTTGTCATTATGAGATTGATATCTTTTTCAATACTAGTATTCACATGATTGTGATTGTAGGGTACATTTTGACTATTAGCTAATAAAGAGGAATTTTCTTGATTTAAAAAGCTCCATATTTCTTCTGTTATGTGAGGGGTAAACGGGTGCAATAATTTTAGTATGTTTTTTAATACATATAAAGAAACGCTTTCAGCAATTTTTTTGTCCTCTATGTCATCTCCATAAAAACGTGTTTTTACAAATTCAATATACCAATCACAAAAAGAATTATAGACAAAATCATATATTGTTTTTATTACCTCATTTAATTTATAGTTTTCATAATGATTATCTATTTTATTAATAGAGTAGTTTAATTTTGAGATAATCCACTTATCTGTAATATGTAACTTTTCATAGTTTTCAATACTTGAGTTTAAATTTTCAGAATTCATGAGAATAAATCTAGCAGAATTCCACAGTTTATTCATAAAATTTCTTCCATGCTCTAATTTATCATTAGAAAATAAAATATCAGATCCCTGAGGAGCTATTAACAATAAACCAACCCTTACAGCATCTGCGCCATACTCTTCAATCAAATCTACTGGATCAGGCGAGTTTCCTAAAGATTTGCTCATTTTTTGACCTTTATCATCTCTGATAATTCCATTAAAGTATACATTTTTAAATGGTATTTCATTTTTAAAATACAATCCAGCCATAATCATTCTAGCTACCCAAAAGAAAATAATATCTGGACCAGTTACCAAATCATTTGTTGGGTAAAACTTTTCTAAATTTTTATTTTCATTTGGCCAACCCAAAGTTGCAAAAGGCCAAAGCCATGAACTAAACCAGGTATCAAGCACATCTTCTTCTTGTTTCCAGCCATTACCCTCAGGCGGATTTATTCCACAATAAATTTCTTCTTCTTTGTACCAAACAGGAATTCTATGCCCCCACCAAAGTTGTCTGGATATGCACCAATCTTTAATATTTTCAAGCCAATGATTATATGTTTTAACCCATCTGTCAGGATAAAATTTTACTTCCCCATTATTAACTGCTTCTAAAGCAGGCTTTGCTAATTGTTCCATTTTAACAAACCATTGCTTAGAAATATATGGCTCCACAACAGCATCAGTTCTTTCAGAATGCCCTACCTGGTGAGTATAGTTTTCAACTTTGACTAGATTTTTTTCTTTTTCAAGTTTTTTTACAACTAATTTTCTTGCTTCAAAACGATCTATCATTTGAAACTCAGTTGGGCAATTTTCATTTAATGAAGCATTAGGATGAAAGATATTTATTACTTCTAAGTTATGCCTTAAACCCATTTCATAATCATTTGGATCATGNGCAGGAGTTACTTTTACACATCCTGTCCCAAAATCCATGTCTACATAATCATCTGCAAAAATTGGAATTTCACGGTTTACNATTGGAAGAATTACTGACTTTCCAATAAGATGTTGGTATCTTTTATCATCAGGATGTACTGCTACCCCTGAATCTCCAAGCATAGTTTCGGGCCTAGTTGTTGCAACTACTAAAAATTCATCGCTATCTTTAATGGGGTATTTAAAATGCCACAAGTGTCCTTGTTTTTCTTTGTATATAACCTCTTCGTCAGAAAGGGCAGTTAATCCTTTAGGATCCCAATTGATAAGNCTTTCACCCTGGTAAATTAATCCATCATTATACAGTTTAACAAAGGCATGTAATACTGAATTGCTATATTCTGGGTCCATTGTAAATGTTGTTTTATTCCAATCACATGAAGCACCTAATCTTTTTAATTGAGTTAAAATTTTACCACCGTACTCTTCTTTCCACTGCCAAGAGTGTTCAAGAAATTTATCTCTTCCAATCTCTTTTTTATCATAACCTTTTTCTTTGAGCATTTTTGTTACTTTTGCTTCAGTTGCAATTGATGCATGGTCCATGCCAGGCANCCATAACGTACTTTTTTGATTCATTCTTTCTTTACGAATTAGAATATCTTGAATGGTATTATTTAGTACATGCCCCATATGTAAGATGCCAGTAACATTTGGAGGTGGAATCATAATGGTAAACGGATCTTCTAATTCTTTGTTTGGCGCAAAGATATTTTGTTCTTGCCAATATTTATACCATTTACTTTCTACATTTTTTGGATTATATATTTTATCCAGCTCCACTAATTCTCCTAATAAGATATAATTATATATGATGAAATTGCAATTTCAGGACAATAGCAATCATTATTAGGACATACAGGAGGAGCAACACAATCGTTCCAAGATTGACGGCAAGCATTGTATTGAATTACATTTTCATCTCCAATAGAAACATATTCTGTAATATCTGTGATTACAGGATGCACATCTTGTCCTGGGCACCAGCCTGCTCTTCCATAACCCCATGTGCCCCACTGATTGGGAACAACTCCCTCAATTATGGTATCTAATTCCATACAATGGGTATTATCATTTGCTTCTGGGTGATCATTTTCAAATTCATATACACCACCATTAACAGTGAATGTATGTTTTGAATTACAAAATTCTGCACAATTAAAACCATCACACCCCCATCCATGACCTGTAATGTAAGATACAAATTCTACCTTTGTAGCATTGTCTGGTATTTCAAACACCATTGGAGGAGTATTATCGTCAAACTCTGGATTAAATGGAATAGTGCCAACC
>NZRW01000013.1 GCA_002701185.1 Fidelibacterota bacterium | reverse complement strand
TTGCTGAAGAGAATAAATCTAAATTTAGACCTAAAGTTTCAAAAAGTTTAGCTGCATCTCTAGCGTGATGGGTCCCATAGACAGGATCTTTATGACCACCTACTTGTGGAGAAGGAATAAAATTCTTTGCCTGACTAACGTCATTTGCCCTTCTAATTAAATTAAATCTACCATTTTGAAGATTATCAGGACCATCAGTTAAAGCGATTGTATCTGTTATAACTGAAAGATTATGAGTATTACAAGATACAACATGAATAAATTGATCTTCACCATGTATTAAAGTATTATCATTAATACCTCTTGCATACATTTTTCCAAAACCAAACTCTGATCCTTGAGCAATAAAACCTAACGTATTATGAGCATATTTTTCATAATATTCATTTTTATTTTGATGTCCATAACCTGTTGGAGTACAATCAATAACAACAGATGCTCTATCTATTGCTTCTTCTGTGCTAAATTCAGGTTTTAAATCAAGTTCATTAAAACCATTAAACTTTTCTTTTTGAGTTGTAAGTCTNGCNCCTCGTTTAAGTAAATTTTTTACTTTTGCACTATCAGATTTAAGNGGTGANTTTTTATGNAAAGTTACTTCATCAATTCCTAATTCATCTTTAAAATCACATAATAAACCTATCAGAGGTTCACCAATTGTACCTGTGCCTACTACATGAACTATTTTGCGTGCCATTTTAATTGTCTCCCATTTTATATATCGACGTTATTAATTAAAAATAAATTTAGACCATCAAATCCAGATTCATTANAAACCTTTATTTGNTCATCACATTCATTNCCATTTTTTATNATACTTTCAACTTTACTAATGATNTCTTCATCACCAAATAATTTTAATGCTTCATAACTGTACTCACACATTAGTAGAATCAAATCTTTTAAGGATAAAATTTTATCTAGAACCTCATCATAAACTAATGCATCAAAATTAAATCTTGAAGCCTTCCAAAGTGAATCGTTTAAATAATCGAGTGAAAAATCNTCNGCTAATTTACCCTTACTATAATCAATAAAGCTAGNATATGTTAAAGCTCTAGCTAAGGATGTAAGAACTCTCACATTTTCCAANGACCTTTGAGCGTCACAAACTCTAAACTCAAGAGTTTTATACTCTAAATGAGGTCTAATTTTCCACCANATGTGTCTATTTTTTGAAATTGAGTTTGCTTTGATAAGATTATTATTTAAATCTTCGTATTCAGATAATAATTCAAATTTATTAGGTATATTTGTTCTTGGAAAAGCACCAAACTGCATAGTTCTTGATGACCTCATTCCTGTTTTTTCAGCATCAAAGAAAGGTGAATTACACGACAACGATAACAATGGTGCAATCCATCTACGTAAACCATTCATAATATTTACAGATTTTTCAAAGTCAGGTATAGTAATATGCATATGTGTAGAAAATGTCATATTTCTTTTTGCATAATAGCCTAACTGATTACTAACCCAATCATAAGATTCGTTTTGAATAAATTTCTGATCGGATGGTTTAGCAGTAGGGTGTGTTCCACTTATCCCTAAACAAAAATCATTATTTTTGCCTAATTCTTGTAACTCACGCCTTAGAAAAGATAATTCTTTAATCGCTTCACGAATTTCATAATGAACAGAAGTATTAGATTCAATTTCTGCTTCAATAAGCTCAAAAGAAAATCTTTCAGGCATAATATCTTTAAAATGATTCATTATAAAAGAAGCTCTATCAACTAAAGATCCATCCTTAGGATTACATATCATATACTCTTCTTCTATACCAACAGTAAATTGTTTATACAAATCATTCATTAAAAGAAAACCTTTTCTTGCCATTCACCAAAAACCTCTTTCATTGAATCTACAATTTCTCCTAAAGTTGCGTATGATTCTACAGCTTTAATAATTGATGGCATTAAATTTTCACCAGACTTGCAACATTCTTGTATTTTTAATAGACTTGCTTCAACATCTTGATTATTTCTATTTGACTTAATAGTGTTGAGCCTCTTATTTTGTTCTTCTTCAACCTCTTTTCTAATTTCCAAAATAGGTATTTCAATCTCTTCATTTTCCTTAATAAATTCTGTCATACCTACAACAATTCTTTCTTTATTATCAATCTTAATTTGATAATCAGATGAAGCATCAGATATTTCCTTTTGTAAATATCCACTTTCTATACATTCTATGACGCCTCCATTTTTTTCTATTTCATCAAAATATTCAAGAGCATCCTTCTCAATAGAATCGGTTAATTCTTCTACATACCATGAACCACCTAATGGGTCTATCACATTAGTTACTCCTGTTTCAAATGCAATCAACTGTTGTGTCCTTAAAGCAATTTCAGCAGCTTTTTCTGATGGTAAAGCTAATGTTTCATCCATAGAATTAGTATGTAGTGATTGAGTTCCTCCCATAACTGCTGCAAGGGCCTGAAATGAAGTACGAGCAATATTTATTTCTGGCTGTTGTGCTGTCAATGAAAATCCAGCAGTTTGTGTGTGAAACCTTAACATAAGTGACTTATCTAATTTAGCACCATATTTTTCTTTCATTCTCTTTGACCAAATTCTTCTTGCAGCTCTATATTTAGCAACTTCTTCAAAAAANTCTAAATGTGAATTGAAAAAAAATGATAATCTAGGAGCAAAATCATCAACATCTAAACCAGCCTCCATTGCATGTTCAACATAAGTAAATCCATTAGCTAAAGTAAANGCAAGTTCTTGTGCTGCAGTTGAACCTGCTTCTCTAATATGATANCCGGAAATTGAAATTGTATTGTACTTAGGCATTTCACTATTACAGAAAGACATCATATCAGTTATGACTCTAACAGATTCCTTTGGCGGAAAAATCCATTCTTTTTGAGCAATATATTCTTTTAAAATATCATTTTGAAGTGTACCTCTNAGCTGACTTATATCAACACCTTGTTTTTTAGCAACAGCCACATAAAATGCAAACACAATAATTGCAGGTCCATTAATTGTCATTGAAACACTAACCTTTGAAAGATCTATACCATCAAATAGTATCTCCATATCTTCTAAATTAGAGATTGAAACTCCACAATGACCAACTTCACCAATTGAAAATTCATGGTTNGGATCNTAACCCATCAATGTAGGCATATCAAAAGCAACTGATAAACCAGTCTGCCCATTTTTTAATAAAAATTTAAACCTCTCATTTGTTTCCTTTGGGCTTCCAAATCCAGCAAATTGCCTCATTGTCCAAAGCTTACCTCTATATAAATTTGGATGTATGCCCCTTGTATATGGATATTGTCCAGGAAATCCTAATTTTTCTATATANTTATCACTTATTTCAGATGGATAGTAAAGNAAATCATTATTTTTACCAGAAACGGTTTCGAAATTATAATTTCGTTCTTTACTTGTTTTAACTTTATCTTTCCATTGATTTAATTTATCAGTGTGCTTTTTATTCAATTAATTATCTCCTGAATTCAAATTTAGGTTTTTTTCAATTAAATTTATTAAAGAATCTGTATTTAATCCTACCAAATCAAGAAGTTCTTTTCTAGTTCCATGCTCTACATACTCATCTTTTATACCCATGGTTTCTATGACAATATTCATATTTTTTGTATAGTTAACTATTGAAGAACCAAAACCACCTGTCAAAATACCTTCTTCCATTGTGATTAATATCTCATGTGAGCTTATAATTTCATCTAAGACTTTTGTATCTAAGGGCTTGATAAATCTGCAATTTACAACAGTAGGATTAAAATTAAATTTACTATTTATAGCTTCAATACTTTTAGTTGCTATTTCTACCATNCTACCAGTAGCNAAAATAGCTACTTTTTTACCGTNATTTANTGTTTCCCAGGAACCNANATCTAATACTTTAGAAATGTTAGTTTGNTGATAATTTANTGAGTTNGATTTAGGNTATCTTATNCAAAATGGTTTGTTAGTTTCTAANGCTGTTAAAATTAGATTATCTAACTCATTACCATCTTTTGGTGCTGCAATTATAATACCTGGNAAAGCGTTCATCAAAGAAATATCAAAAACACCATGATGAGTTGGACCNTCTGGACCAACTAAACCAGCTCTATCAAGACAAAANATTACNGGCAATTTCTGTAANAAAACATCATGAAAAACTTGATCATACGCTCTTTGAAAAAANGTNGAATACAAAACAACTAGTGGTTTTTTTCCAGCAGCCGCTAAACCTGCAGCATAGGTAACTGCATGTTCTTCAGCTATACCAACATCAATATACTTATCAGTNTTTTTTGAAGAAAAAATATTCAACCCTGTTCCTAACTCCATTGCAGCGGTTATACATACCAAATCTTTATAATCTTTTGAATATTTTTTAAGTGCTTGACCAAAAACTTTTGAATAATCTGCAGGTAAATTTTNATTTTTAGTATTTTTATTACCTGATAAACTATAATACTTTATTGATTCTGAATCAGAAACAGCAATTCTTTTACCTTTTTTGGTGTAAACATGTAATAGTACAGGAGTATTCATTTCTTTTACAGATCTAAAAGCTCTTATCAAATCTTTTAAACTATGACCATCAATTGGACCTATATATCTAAGACCTAAATCTTCAAATAAACTTCCTGGTGTAATAGATCCTTTAATAGCTTTTTCAGTTTTTTTAAGAAAAAANCTTACAAAATTTGAAATTAATGGTAATCTTCCCGATAATTTCCAAATTTTTCTTCTTATTATGTTATATGTTTTATTTGTAGTAATTAATGTTAAGTACTTTGAAAGCGCTCCAACACTTTTAGAGATAGATAAGCTATTATCATTAAGNACAACGGTCATCTGCGTTTTATGGTAACCTAAATTATTAATACCTTCGTAAGCCATACCACCAGTCATTGCNCCATCACCAATAATAGCAANGACCTGATTATTTGTTTTATCTTTATCTCTTGCATGAGCAAAACCTAAAGCTGCNGAAATAGATGTACTAGAATGTCCCGCACCAAATGAATCATATTTACTTTCATCTATTTTTAAAAAACCACTTAAACCATCTTTTTGACGAATAGTCTTAAATTTATTTTTNCTCTCCGTTAAAATTTTATGTGGATAAGCTTGATGACCAACATCCCATATTAGTTTATCATCNGGTGTATCATACACATAGTGTAANGCAACAGTTAACTCTATNACACCTAATGGTGATGANTAATGACCACCATGNTCATTAATAGTCTCTTTAATTAGANACTCAATTTCATCACATAATTTTTCAAGCTCATCTATATTCAAAGCTTTCATATCTGAAGGATTATTTATCTTATTTAATATTGACACTAAGAGACCTCAATTAAATTTGAAAAATATTCATAGATAGCATTATTAGGTGAGAATTCAGGATGAAACGAACATGCAATATGNCTACCATTTGAAACCATTACAGGTTTACCTTTAAATTCAGCTAAACATTCGACTTTTTCTGAAAAAGAACTAATTTTAGGAGCTCTTATGAAAGATACTTCAATATTATCATTAGATGGGAGAAATTTTATATTTGATTTAAATGAATTAATTTGTCNACCAAAACCATTTCTTTCAACCTTAAAATCCATAATTGAAAGGGTTTCGAGATTAGGGTACCCATTTGTTTTTGATAATAATACCATACCAGCACATACACCCATTATATTGATTTTATCTTTCAAGTCTAATATAGCTTCTCTTAAATTATTGAAATCTAGCATTTTAGACATAACTGTTGATTCTCCTCCAGGTATAATCAATGCATCACACTTCAATAAATCAGATTGNCTTCTTACATAAATTGGTGTTTTACCAAAATCTATAATTTTATTGTAGTGATTCTCAAAATTTCCTTGAAGCGCCAATACTCCAATTTTCAATTACCACCCTCTTTCCTGAAATCTTTGATCTGCTGGTATTTCTGAAATATCTAATCCTTTCATAGCAGCTTTTAAACCTTCAGATACTTCTGCTAAAATATTTGCATCTTCAAAATTTGTTACTGCTTTAACAACAGCCTTTGCTCTTTCAGGTGGATTTTCAGACATAAATATTCCAGAACCAACAAATACAGCATCAGCACCTAAATGCATCATTAATGCTGCATCAGCAGGTGTAGCTATACCTCCAGCACTAAAATTTGGAACAGGCAACTTACCAATTTCCTTAACTTGCTTCAACAAGTCAATTGGAACCCTCATATCTGCTGCTGTTTTATCGGATACTTCTAATGTTTTAATTTCTGATAAGATAGTTCTCATATGTCTTACAGCTTCAACAATATTACCTGAACCTGCCTCACCTTTTGTTCTTATCATTGCAGCACCTTCATTAACTCTTCTTAATGCTTCTCCTAAATTTCTTGCCCCACAAACAAATGGAACTTTGTAAGGAGATTTTTCAATATGAAATTCCTCATCTGCGGGTGTTAAAACTTCACTTTCATCTATAAAGTCAACTTCCAATGCTTCTAATATATTGGCTTCAGCAAAATGACCTATTCTACATTTGGCCATAACTGGTATAGACACAGAATCTTGTATCTCTTTTATTAATAATGGATCTGACATTCTTGCAATTCCACCATCTTTTCTAATATCTGAAGGAATTCTTTCTAAAGCCATAACTGCGCATGCACCAGCATCTTCTGCAATTTTAGCTTGCTCATAATTAGTTACATCCATAATCACGCCACCTTTTAGCATTTCTGCCAATCCAACTTTCACACTATAATCACTCATCGCTCATTTCCCTTTCGTATCTCTTTATTTCTTCTTTTACTTCATCTATCAAATAATCAGGAGTAGATGCTCCCGCACTAATACCTACAGTTTCTACATTTCTAAACCATTCTTTTTTTAAATCCTCCTTGCCAGTTACCTGATATGAATTTTCATTTCTTTGTACTGCAAGTTCAGTCAATCGTTTAGAGTTTGCACTAGTAAAGGANCCAATCACTATCATTACATCGCAATCAATAGACAATTCTTTAATTCTTTCATGATTCCTCTTTGTTGGAAAACATATAGTATTTACAAACCTTAAGTCATAAACCTTTTGAAGTAATATTTTAGTAATTTCTTGTAAATTCTCTATCATTTGTGTTGATTGAGAAACAACACCAGCTCTTTTATACCTTCTTAACTCATTGGCCTCATCTGGGCTTGAAATTATGATAGGCTCTCTTTTGGTAACTTGATCGGCAATTGCTATAACTTCATCATGGCCATGGTCTCCAATAATAATAATTTGTCTATTTTCAGATTCTAATTTTTTTACTTCATGATGAATTTCATGTACTAATGGACAAGTAGCATCTATAACATTTAAATTTTTTTCTTTTGCCTCTGACCATATATCAGTTTTAGTTCCATGAGCTCTAAATAAAACAGGACTATCTTTAGGTACTTGATCTAAGTTTTGAACAACTTTTGCTCCCGCTTTTTCTAAATCTGCTACAACTTTTTCATTATGTACTATATCACCAAGCATATAAACATCACCATATTTTTCTGCAGTTTCATATGCCATATTCACAGCATCTCTNACACCAAAACAATATCCAGCACTTTTTGCAACAATTATATTCATTTTATTTTTGGTAAGGTAATACCAGTTTGTTTTTGATACTTACCCTTTTTATCTTTATAAGAAGTTTCACATTCCTCATCAGATTCAAAAAATAAAACCTGACATAAACCTTCGTTTGAGTATATCTTAGCAGGAAGTGGTGTTGTATTAGATATTTCTAACGTTACATGACCTTCCCATTCAGGTTCAAAGGGAGTTACATTAACTATAATTCCACATCTAGCATAAGTAGATTTTCCAAGACAAACAGTTAGAACATTTCTAGGAATTTTAAAATACTCAACACTTCTTGCTAAAGCNAAACTATTGGCAGGNACTATACATACNTCTCCTTTAAAATTAACAAATGAATTTTCATCAAATTTCTTTGGATCTATTATGCTATTATTAACATTCGTGAAAATCTTATATTCATCCGTTACTCTTATATCATANCCATATGAAGAAAGACCATAAGAAATTTTACTTTCACTNACCTGTTTATCTTCAAATGGTGATATCATATCACTTTNGAGAGACATNTCTCTAATCCATTTATCNCTTTTAATTGCCATATTATCCTATTTTTTCCTTTAATAAATTAACTATTTTTTTCTCTATTTCAAGAACATTAGAATTTGAAACTTTACAACCTGCAGCAAACTTATGTCCACCACCGCCAAATTTAGTTGCAACATCATTTACTGTAAACTTACCTTTTGACCTGAAATTAACTCTGTACACACCATCTTCTTGTTCTGTAATTAAAAATGAAATCTCAACACCATCAATAGTTCTTAAAAACTCCGTAAAACCATCAACATCACTAATTTTAGAATCTGTTTGTATAAAAGAATTTTTATCAATTATGCAATAGCAAATTGAATTTGATTCTTCAAATTTAATATTGTTTAAAACATAAGAAAACAACCTTAGTTGACTCAANCTTCTTTTTTCATAAAATTCTACATATATATCATATGGCTTTACTCCAAAACCTAAAAGCTCAGATGCCATATCATGAACAGAAGAGGTTGTATTGTTATACCTAAAAGAGCCTGTATCTGTCATCAATGCAGCATATAAAGCATTTGAAATTTTAATATCCCACGGCATTTTTAAATTTAAACTTTTTAGGTATTTCCAAACCAAAAAGCCAGTTGCTGGTGCATTGATATCAATATAAAATTCTTTAAAAATATCTGTATTATCATTATGGTGATGATCAATTGAAATTATATCAATGTCATTTTCAATAGCAATTTCTGATATATCTTTTGATCTTTTGTAATGTCCCACATCAAATAAAATCAACAAATCAGAAGATTCAATAAATTCTCTATTCTGTTTTGAGTATGATTCTACAATATTATCTGGATCTATAATCTTGCATTCTTTTGGAAATTCTGATGGCTGAATTAATCTAACCTCTTTATTAATAGATTTTAAATAATAATAAAACCCAATTGCTGATCCTATTCCATCAGCATCAGGCTTTTCGTGCGTTGAAAGAACAATCTTTTCTGAATTACTAATAATATTATTAATTTTATCGAACATAAGCTTTATTTAAAACCATATATAAGTATACAAAATAAAAATCGGCACTAAAACAACAAAAGACCACATCATATAACCAAAGAAACCAGGCATTTTAATATCATTTTCTTCTGCAATAGCTCTCACCATAAAATTTGGAGCATTACCTATGTATGTCATAGCTCCCATAAATACTGCACCTGACGAGATGGCAAGTAGCAATGAAACTCCATTCATGAGTTGATCTGGATTTAATCCAGTGCTAGTAAAAAATACTAAATAAGTGGGTGCATTATCAAGAAATGCAGATAAAATTCCAGTTATCCAAAAATACATATTATCAGTCAAAGATGAAAAAGATTCCTGATTTTTAGATAATAACGATAAAGCAGGTATCACAGTTATAAATATTCCTGCAAATAATTTTCCAACTTCTTGGATTGGGAACCATGTAAATCCATTTTTTTTCCTAAGATTTAAAGATGTTATCTTATAGCTCAAAATAGCTAGTACAAAAAGAATGATATCTCTCAATAAAAAAGAAAATTTAACTTTATTATTAAAAATAGAAACATATCCTAAACTATCTTTATATATCCCNCTCAATATTACAGAAACAATTACAAAAAATAGTAAAATAAAATTAACTTTGCCTTCTATAGAAAAATTAACAGATGATTGATTTGGTTGAGAATTTGNCTCTTTTTTATAAAAGTAATTATCAACAAAATAAAATATTATCAATACTAAAACTGAAACAAAAAGCATAGGCGTAAACATATATTTTGTAGTCCAAAAAAAATCAATTCCTTTTAGAAAACCAATAAATAATGGTGGGTCTCCTAATGGTGTTAAAGAACCTCCAATATTAGCTACCAAAAAAATAAAAAATATAATAATATGTGTTTTATCATTTCTCCATTTGTTAGCGCGAATAAGAGGCCTGATCAATAACATTGCAGCTCCTGTAGTTCCCATCCATGATGCTAATGAAGTACCAATTAAAAGTAAAATAAAATTAAATTTTGGTGTNCCTACGAAATTTCCGTTAACTAAAATTCCTCCTGATATAGTAAAAAGAGCAAACAACAATACGATAAATGGTATATATTCTAAAAAAATTGCATGGGCAAAATAATGCATAGATTGAGTTAAACCAGCGTTTATAACAAATGGNACAGAAAATAACAAAGCCCAAAAAGCTGATATTTTACCAAAATTATTATGCCAAAAATGTTCATTAATTAAAGGGAAGATAGCTATTGATAATAATATACCTATAAATGGAATAACATAATAAAAATTAAATTGGTATCCATTACTACCAGCAGCAAACAAAAAATTAGGTAATAGAAAAAAAATAGATAAAAATATTTTGTATGTCATTTTGCTAACGATTCCTTAAATTTGAATACTTTTAATACACTTAAATTTAAATATAATGGAATTTTTTCTCACTATCTTAATTGTACTTTTTTTTAGCTTTTTACTTAGCTTTGGTTTCTTATTTTTAAACAAAAAACTTATTGGAACGTGCTCTGATACCAGCAAACTATGTTTATGTACAGAAGAAAAAAGAAAAGAATGCGAAAAACTAATCAAGCAAAAAGCTTGAAAAATTACTACTAGAATAATCCTTAAGCTTACCATCTTCTTTCAAAATAAATAAACATTCAATACCATCTAAGGTATTAATTAAATCTATCCCTTTATCTTTACCTAATACTTTAAGTGATGTTGATAAAGCATCTGAATCTATACACTTATCAGAAATAACAGAAACAGATATTACGTTATTTTTTGTGGGTTTACCTAATCTAGGNTCAAAGATATGAGAATACTCATAGTCATCTATCTCAATAAATTGATTATATGTTCCAGATGTTGCAATTGCTTTGTTATTAAGTGATAAAATCTCATAACCTTTATTAGATAGAAATTCTGGGTAAGCAATTTGTATGTTCCAATTTTTACCTTTNCAGATTATTTCTCCACCTATTTCAACATAATGTGTTAAAAAACCTTGAGAAATTAAATAGTCTGATATTTTATCAACNCCAAACCCTTTTGCTATAGCACCAAAATCTAATTCTAGATCTGAGTGTTTTTTTATTATAGATGCATCCATTGAAATTATATTATCGCTACCAACATATTTCATAACATTATTAATATCTGATGTTTTAGGAACATTCTTTACCTCAACACCTCTAAAACCCCACAATCTTAACAAAGGTCTAACAGTAACATCAAATGCACCTTCTGTTAAAACGTAATAATCCAAGGATTTATCCAATACATAATTAAAATCTTCTGATAATTCTAATGGCTCAAATGATTTTAAATCATTGTTTATAAACGATATTTCACTATCTTGCATATAAGTTGACATACTTTGGTTAATCGATAATAAGATTGAATCAATAGCATATGATAAAAAATCAATTTTTTCTGGATAAATATCACGGATTTTAATCTCGTAGGTAGTTCCCATAGTCTGACCATTGATNGTAGCTTCAGTACGACTAGGTATGACAAAAAAAACTATTAACCAGATTAAAAGAATTATAGGTATTATATAAAGAGAGAACTTATTTTTTCTCATTTAGATGCTAGCCACCAAAATCATCGTAATCAATCATATCCTCTTCGACACCTAAATCTTCTAGCATTTTTGTCACAGCTGTATTCATCATAGGTGGNCCACACATATAGTATTCTATCTCTGTTGGATCTTCATGATNTTTTAAATAATTTTCATGCACTACTTGATGTATGAAACCTGTAAAACCAGTCCAATTATCTTCTGGCATTGGATCAGATAATGCAACATGATACTCAAAATTTGGAAATTCATCTTGAATTTTCTTAAAGTGATCATCATAAAACATTTCTCTTTTAGATCTTGCACCATACCAATAAGAAACTTTTCTACCTGTTTTAAGTGTATGNAAAAGGTGNAAAATATGTGATCTTAATGGAGCCATTCCAGCGCCACCACCTATNTAAACCATTTCTCGTTCAGTATCTTTAATAAAAAAGTCTCCATAAGGACCAGAAATAGTTACTTTATCTCCGGGCTTTAAATCAAAAATATATGATGAAGCAATTCCTGGTGGAACTTCATTCCATAACGGCGGAGGTGGCGTAGCTATTCTAACATTTAGCATTACTATATTACCTTCTGCTGGATGGTTTGCCATAGAATATGCTCTGAATATTTCTTGATCATTTTTAAGTTTGAAGTCCCATATCTTAAATTTATCCCAATCTTCATGGTACTCTTTATCAATATCGAAGTTCTTGAAATCAACTTCATATTTTGGAATATCAATTTGTATATACCCACCAGATTGAAAATCAAGAATTTCACCTTTAGGAAGCTCTACCACTAATTCTTTAATGAAAGTTGCCACATTATCATTAGATTTAACTGTACATTCCCATTTTTTAATACTTAATACTTCATCTTTAACTTTTATGTCTAAATCATTTCTAACTTTTACCTGGCATGCAAGACGCCAATTATCCTGTGCATCTTTTCTATTTATATGAGTTTTTTCTGTTGCAAGAATTTCTCCACCTCCATCAACCACTTGACATTTACATGCAGCGCAAGTACCCCCACCTCCACATGCAGAAGGAAGATATATATTTTTGCTAGATAAAGCTGAAAGTAAGTTAGTTCCTGGTTTAACTGATATTGTATCAGAACCATCATTAATAGATATTTTTACTTCACCTTGTGGTTGCAACTTTGAAGATGCCAATAACAACAAGCTAACTAAAAATAATATTATAGTGCAAACAACTAGAATACTTGCTATTGTAGTAGAAACAATCATTATAAATTAATCCCTGAAAATGATAAAAATGCTATTGCCAACAGACCTGTAAGTATCATTGTAATTCCTAGCCCCTTTAATCCATTGGGTATCTTTGAATACCTAAGTTTATATCTAATTGTTGACATAGTTAAAATTGCAAGATAAAAACCAAAACCTGAACTACTTGCAAAAACAACAGCTTCAGGAAAAGTATAATCTCTTTGTTGCATGAATATAGATGAACCTAAAATTGCACAATTTACAGCAATTAATGGAAGAAATATCCCAAGCTGATTGTATAGTGAAGGACTAAATCTATCAATAACCATTTCTACCAATTGTACTGCAGCTGCAATAGTAGCAATAAATGCAATAAATGTTAAAAATCGTAAATCTACATTAGCAAAAGCGCTAAT
>NZRW01000012.1 GCA_002701185.1 Fidelibacterota bacterium | reverse complement strand
CTTTTATGACTCATATAGAGAAATAAACCCAAATATAAATGAGAATATTGGATTAACTTGGTCTCCTGGATACCCAAAGAATTCTTTTGATAGTTGGGATATTCACGATAGAATTGATATGATTTACTATAAAAATGGAAATTTATCAAATTTGCACCCTTTAGAATCTTATGTATACGATTGTGATCCATGGCCATCTGATCATAGATCAGTAATTACAGAATTTTCAGTATGTAAAAATGCTGATATAGGTGATTTTAATTTTGATGGAATGTTAAATGTTCTTGATATAACAATATTAGTAAATGAGTTACTTTATTCATCAAATCAATATTGTATTTATATTTATGGGGACTTTGATAATAATCAAGATTTAAATGTTTTAGATGTAATTCAATTAGTAAATATCATATTAGAGTAAATCTACATTTTTTTATCAATAAAATTTCTTTCTTAATTCTAAAAAATAATGTTTCTATTTGTTACTTATAGTTATTTGTAATAATATAAAATTCATATTAATTTCAGGTAAGTAAAATAAAAGAATTAAGATGTTTAACATATCAATAGAAAAATCAGATAGTATTGGGGTTATCTCAAGTGGATTATGTATGATTCATTGTTTGGCAACACCTTTCTTTTTTGTAGCTGCCGCTTGCTCTAAAAGTTGTTGTGCTGCAGCACCTTCGTGGTGGTTGTGGATTGATTATGCCTTTCTATTTATATCTTTTACTGCAGTTTTATATTCTACAAAATCAACTAAATATAATTTTGTAAAAGCAGGGTTATGGCTTAGTTGGTTAGGATTGTTTTTTTGTATCATTAACATAAGCTATACTTTTATTGATATGTCTGATAATATTAAATTTATTCCAGCTTTTTCTTTAATTGGGTTTCATCTTTATAATACTAGATTTTGTAAATGTACTGAAAAAGAATGTTGTTAATGGAAAAAGTAAAACCTATAGTTTTAAATATAACAAATATGGAATGGCTCACTACTAGTGAGCAACATGAAAAATTACCTACTGAAGTTCAATTGCAATGGGCTAATGATAAGTGGGACTATGAACAAGTTTCAAATTGGTTAAACAACCACTTTAATGCCTCAATAAAAGACTTATTAATTAAACAAGTTGAAGAAGATAATGCTGGTGGTGGTTGAGGCGGTTGCTGTTAAATTTTAATAGTTTATTAGAATTGATAATTTTAAGGAGAAACAAATGAAGAATTTTTTAAACTTTTTTTCAATATTTTTAGTATCTACAACAATATTGTATTCTAATTATAATTATAGCTTAATAGATAATAATAGCTCTTCATCGACATATGAACAATTAGTTGGTCCCGATGCATTTGAAAATCAAGTAACTATACATTATTTTGGCCATTTTAACTGAGGTACGTGTACTGTTCGGTTCGGACAGGTTAGAGATGTAGTTGACAATTTACACCAAGATGGTTTTGAAGCAAAAGTCAAGTTATTTGGAATAGGAAAAACTCAACATGAAAGTTCTCTTTCAAATTGGACAAATGGAAATAATACTTCTGTATGTATGGATCAATCTCCAGAGAATGCTGTTTGGAATGATTGGGATGCAAATCAAAGAGATTTATTTATCTTAGATTATTTAGGAAATTTAGTTTCTCAAACTAATATATCTGGAGGATTACCTAACAATTTACAAAGTACTCTAATTGANTTAATGAATCAGATACCTGACAACCAAATCCCAGGTGATATGAATAGCGATGGTGGNATNAANGTTCTAGATATTGTTTTGATTTCNAATCTNATTTTTGTTAATGAATATGATGAAACTGGTGATGTTAATTCAGATGGAATTCTTAATATTCTTGATATAGTACTTCTGATAAATATAATTATCGGACGTTAAATTTCTTAAAATAGTTTCATTCAAAAATATTGCTAATTAGCAATAATCTATATTCATTTATGAAATTTAATCAAAAATGTTATCAAAAGCTTAAAGAAATACCAAAAGGTAAAGTTTCAACATATAAANTTCTTGCCAAAGCTATTAATTCAAAAGGGTATAGAGCTGTTGGTAATGCTATGTCTAAAAATAAAAATCTTATTGAAGTGCCTTGCCATAGAATTGTTAAAAGTGATGGCTCTATTGGTAAATANGTTAANGGTTCTCTNGCAAAAAAAGAGTTNCTCATTAANGAAGGTTTAANAATTAAAGATAATAAAATTATTGATTTNGAANAGAAANTATATAAATTTGAAAAATAGTTCACATAATAAATCATTAAAGTGTAAATTTAAGTAATGAAAAATCTAACAATTTTATATTTCACACTATTTTTGTCTTTTGGTAATATTTTATTATCAAGTTTGCATGATATTGAACATCAACATCATTGTGAAAAGCACCAAGTTGAAGTTAAATGTAATGAGTGTGTTTTATTCAAAAATTTAGATAATTATACTACTAATAAATTTGTTTTAGAATTTTCTCCCAGTTTTTTCACAAAGTTTCATATTGAAAGACAGAGTTTAATTTCAATTGAAACTAATCTATCTTTAAAATCTAGAGCTCCACCACTTTCTTAAAAAAACAGATAACAAATAGATCTTAGAAAATAGATCTTAAATTTTAACTTTTTTTAAGGAGGTATTATGTTTAATAATACAAAAAATATATTTTTATTTATTTTATTAACTTTTGTTGTTTCTTCATGCGATGATACTGATGCAACNGAACAAGATGGTCATACTGATGCAGATGGTATGGAAATTGTAGAAATGGTAGGTGAAGAAGAAGGCTTACTATATAGTGAATGTCAAGGTGAAATGTTAAATAATTTTGCAGCCGGAATTCCAAGTGGAAATGAATGGGATCTAACAGTTCATTTTCTAAATGATGAATGTGAAGAACTCGAGCATGATGATGACGATCACGAAGGTCATGATCATGGTGATGATCATGGTGATGATGAGCCATATTTAGAAATAACAGGTTATGATTCTAGTATTATTTCAATTACAGTAGGTGGACATGATGATCATGGTGATGATGATCATGGTGATGAAGAGCACTGCGATGAACTTAGTCAAACTGAATGTGAAGCAAGCGATCATTGTGAATGGCATGCTGATGATATGGCATGTGAAGAATCAGATCATGATGACCATGGTGATGATGATCATGGCGATCACGATGAAGAGCATGGTTATACATTTGAGCTTGAATCTTTATCTGCAGGTACAACTACATTTACTGTAACTTTGATGCATCAGGGTCATAGCGATTACACATCACAAGAAATTACAATAACTGTAGAATAATTATAGTTTTCATTAGGAAAAGCAGAAAAATAATTTTATCAAATTAGTTTTTCTTAAGCTTACTATGCTTCAAAATAGATATAATTATTATTTATTTGTCTGTATTGCTATTATTTTGGGAAATTTATTTTCTCAAAATAATAGCATTTCAGGTTGGGTTATAGATTACGAAACAAACAAGCCTATAAAAGATGTTTCGATATATATAAAACAATCAAATTTGAGAACATCATCAGATGAAGAAGGGTACTTTGATTTATATGTATGTCCAAAATGCAATATTTCTATTGATGAGCAAAATGATATAAAAGAAGTAGTTATAGCTTTTGAATTNATAGGATATGAAAACAAAGTTATAAATTTTTCTGACTTNACTAATCAAACTAAGATTTTTCTAAATAAACAATCAATTGANNTAAAATCCATACATNTCCANGATGANTATATTCATCAAAGAGATNTTCTTTTAGATTCAAGAAAAATTGATGAAAATATAAGATCAAATTTAGCTAATACACTTTCATATCAGCCTAATATTGGAGTTATTTCTTTTGGTAGTGTTACATCAAAACCAATCATTAGAGGCTTATCTGGTGACCGTTTTTTGTTAACTAAAGATGGAATGCAAATGGGAGATTTATCGCAAACTGCTATAGATCATGTTATTTCATTAGATATAACAGAAGTATCAAATATAGAGTTAATTAGAGGTCCAAGAGCTTTATTTTTTGGNTCGAACCCTATTGGAGGAGTGCTCAATACAACAATTATTGGAGATCCNAAAGCNAGAGTTGATAAATTTTATAAAAATATTAAAATAGGTGGAGAATCTTTTAATAATAGNTTGTATGGAAATCTTGTATTTTTTATCCCAATTAAAAATAATCAACTTAATNTATATGTTAATAATAGAGATACACAAAATCAAACTAGTCCAATTGGAACATTAGCAAATACCTATTCTAATACTTCAAATTATAAGGTTGGTTTTACCAATTATCAAAAACAAGGCTATATTAACTTTGTGATTGAAAGTTTTAATATGGATTATGGTATACCTCCAAGTGCGGAGGGGCACATATCAGGTGTTGATATAGTGTTAGAAAAAAATACTTTTCAAATTAATACGCATCAAGATATATCATTTGGAAAATTTAATCAATTAGATTTTAGATATAATTTTATTGATTATGAACATAAGGAATTCGAAAATAATGTTGATTTTTATTCCGTTTTATTAGCTAAAAATACTCATAATTTTAAATTTGAAATTTTTTCAGAAACATTATCATTGGGAACAGAATTAGATTATAAAGATTTTATTCCTGCCGGTTTTTATTGGACACCAAATACTGATGAAACTAATTTTTCTATCTATGCATATTTAAATAAAAAATATAAAAATTATGATTTATTAGGTTCATTTAGATTTGGTCATATTATTATTGATCCTAAACCTAATTATAATTCTTATGCTAATCTGGAAGTTGATGAAATTATAAAGAGAACTTTCTCATATTTTTCAACATCTATAGGTTTTAAGAAAGAAAGCAATAAATTGACTTATGAAGGGTGGTTTATTCAAACAATGAGACCACCAAAAATTGAAGAACTTTATTCAGATGGGCCTCATCTTGGAACATATTCATATGAAATTGGTGAACCTAATTTAGATTTAGAGAAAATTTATGGTTTAGAATCAGTTGTTATGTATGATTCAAATCCATTTAATATTTCATTAACAAATTTTTTGAATTATAGTCCATACTATTATCAAATGACTAAAATGGGAGAATGCGAAGAAGAAATGGTGCCAGTATATAATGAAGAAGATGGTACTTATAGTTATCCATGCTCAGGTCCTGAACACCCATATATTGAATGGGGAAGTGGGCCAGGATGGTTATATATGTATGATACAAAGGGAGTTGAAGCCTTAATCATGGGGTTTGAATTTAGTTTGAATTATACTTATCATCATTTAAATATAGATTATGACTTTTCATATGTCATAGGTGAAAACTTATCTTTTAATGAACCTCTTTCATATATGAATCCAGCAAAACATATTCTAAATATTGGCTACGATGAAAATTTTTTAAATTACAAGTTAAGACTATCTAAAATTCATTCACAAAATAGATTGGGTGAATTTGAATCCTACACACCAGGAGCTTCTTTAATCGATTTAATTATTAGTTATAGAAATAAAAGACAAACTTTCACTCTTCAATTAAATAATATTTTAGATGAAACTAATTATAATCATTTATCTAAAATTAAATTTATCGCACCTGAGCCTGGAAGAAATTTAGTGATTTCGTACAAATTACTATTTTAATTAGTACTGTATAAAGGAGATTAAGTTGTTTAAAAAATATTTTATTGAATTATTAAGATGGAGTTTAAGGTTTCATGGAATTTTACATATTGGTCATGTTTATTCAGATTTCATTGTTGGAAATTGGGTGGGTGTTGGTATTGGATCATATATAATATTAGTAGAACTCTTATCTAGCTTTTTAATTCCAAATGAACATGTTCATTTTAAGACCTTTAAAACTGAAGTACATGAAGATTGTGACTAATCTTTCTTAACGGTATAAAAAATAGACGCATTTAAACAAATTGTTATTTAGCAATCATTTCCATTTATTTTCTTTGTAAATTATAAAGACTTNCGGGNGAAGTAACTATGTTTAAAAATTTTTTTATAATACTNTTTTTCTTATCACTTTCTTTATCTCAAAATGTGATTGAAGGGAGATGGATTCCAGGGTTGTTTAGTAATACTATGTATATATTTGAAGATGGGTTAAGATACACAATATACAATACAGATAGTAATTTTGAAGATCTTGATATAGAAGATGCAATTCCAAATCCAAACCCATACTACGTAGATGAAGATACTATAATAATTGATTTATTTTTTGGGAACGAAGCTACTTATACTTTAGGTTTTAGATGTGATGGTAATGTTGTTGATTTTTACTATGATCAGGATGACATTGGTGAGGGCCTTCATTCTACTATGTTTAGAGAAGGTTTTGAGGATTACAGTAATGATTGTTTAGATCCAAATCCAGATGATTGTCTATGTACAGAAGAATGGGAACCGGTTTGTGGAATAGATGGAACTACGTACCCTAATGCTTGTTTTGCTACTTGCGAATACGTTATAATTGCATATGATGGTGAATGTTTAGGTGTAGATGAAACCATTCAAGGAAGGTGGCATGTTGTAGGTTTTGAAAATGCTGTAATGTATCAGTTTGTTGATACTGAGCCTTTTGCAGAAGCTGGACTTAGATATACAATTTATGCTAACATAGATGGTGAATTCGATGATTTAGATGGTGATTATACAGGGGGTGTACCTAACCCTTACATTGTTGAAGATGAGATAATAACGATAGATTTTCATTTTGGAAATATTGTTGATTATCATTTGAATTTTAGATGTGATGGAGAAGTAGTTGATTTATTATCCGATGTTGGTGGTTTTACTTTATTTAGAGAATTTTATGATTATAGCCAGTGTGATAGTATGCCAGATGAATGTATTGATTTATCAGAAGTAGATTTTGGGGACTGTGATATGGTTTTAGGTGTTGGATGGAATGGATACCAATGTGATTATTTATCTGGTTGTGATTGGGTTGTTGATGAGATTGACTATTCAGATTATTTTTACGATTCTTGGCAAGATTGTGAAGAAAATTGTCAATGTGAAGATGGTGAAATTGATAATGAGAATCCTTGTAATCCAAGAGAATGTTGGGATGGACAATGGATAGAGATTGTTATTGATTGTGCCGAAGAAATGGGAGTGCCTTGTGAAGATGGCGTATATGTTTCTCCACCTGCTGATGAATGTTGTTCTACATGTGTATTATTTGGTGATGCTAATTATGATGGAACTTTAAATATATTAGATGTTATTATGTTAGTAGATATTATATTAGAGGGTGGTCAATGCGCTGAATGGTTTGAATGTCCAGAGGATGTGAATCAGGATGGAACATTGAATGTGTTAGATATAATAGAGTTGGTTAATAATATATTAGAATAAAATGAGCTATTCATATTCAAAAGACATTAAATTAAATTTTATAGATGCTGAATCAAAAGTAAAAGAAGCTTTATTAAATGTTGGGTTTGGCGTCTTGACAGAAATTAATATGAGGGAAGCTTTTAAATCTAAATTAGACCTAGATTACAAAAATTATAAAATATTAGGAGCTTGTAATCCACATCTAGCAAAAGAAGCTTTAGAATATGAAAGTTTAATAGGTATATTAATGCCATGTAATATTTTAGTAATTGATAATGAAGACAAAACAACTAAAATTGTTTTTCCATTAGCTGAAAGTTTGCTGGAAATCACTGAAAATGAAGAAGTTTTTTCATTATCTAAAAGAGTTGATGAATTACTAAAAAAAGCTTTTGATGAAATAACATAGATCTTATAAGAAGGAAATAATATGAAATTATATTTAAAACTTTTATTTATATCAATGATATCTTTTATATATGCAGAATGTTCAGAAATAGATAATCAGGATGATTGTGAACGTTTTGAATGGTGTGAATGGATAGAAAGTGATAATGTGCCAAATGGTGGTGTATGTACTGGTGAGTGGGAAGATGATGAGGATGGTGAAGATGACGAAGAAGAATTTGAAGGATGTTCAGAAATAGATAATCAAGAAGAATGT
>NZRW01000011.1 GCA_002701185.1 Fidelibacterota bacterium | reverse complement strand
CCCGATCCAGTTAAAATAATATTTTTTACAAAATTGCTATTTTCACCTTCTAGGCATTGCCAAATTGCAGAGTGTTCACTGTCAACTGGAAATAATTTAGATTTATTTTGTTTAATTTTATCATTAATTAACTTACCTGCAACTACTAAACTCTCTTTGTTTGCAAGCGCAATATCAATTCCATTATCAGCAGCGATAAATGTATGAATCATACCAGAATATCCAACCAAAGCATTTAACATTAAATCTATATCTTTAATTTTAGATATTTCTTTCAAACCAGATTCACCAATTAATATTTCTATATTTTTTGATGATAGCTGATCTCGTAAAAAATCTTCTTTAGTATCATCAACCAAACATATGTATCTAGGTTTAAACTCAATGGCTTGACTAATCAATAAATCTACATTAGAATAAGCAGTTAGATAAACACATGTTATATCTTTATCATTTCTAATAATTTCAAGTGCTTGTGTTCCAATGGAACCAGTTGAACCATGAATNCCAATTTTTTTCATANTGTAAATTGTAACCCTAAANTGTAATTANACTTATTTTCTAAAAATAAATTTTTTAATCCNAACANNATATAAAAATTTTCTGTGATTTTTTTGTCTATCATAAAATTTAAAGATGAATAAGAAATTTGATTTGAATATGAAAAAGATAAACCTAAATAAAAATCTATAAATTGATTGAATTGAANTTTTTTGTTAATAAAGTATTTATTCCATTTAANAGTATTAAAAACTTTATGAAATTTTAAGGTNTTNATTTTAATNCCATAACTAATCATGTTNTTAGTAATTANATTTATACCAACATTATAATACAAAGCATTNTCAGAATTGTCGTTTGAAGAATTTTCAATAAAACTTGAGCTAAGAATTAAATTGTTTGAAGGGCTCCAATTAAAATTATANATNAAACNACTCTCATTNGATAAAGATAATCCAATTGAATAGGATGGNATTTTTTCAAAGTTATCATTTAAAGAATATTTGAAAGATAAACTTTCTAAAGTAGAATTAGATAAATAAATAGAAAAAAAAATACTTAAAAATATAAATCTAAACATATTTTTTTAAATTAAACCTCTACTGCTGTTCTTAATAAAATCAACAATAACTGATACTTCTTTTTGAGAAGTAAAATNTTTTACTATTTTTTCTAATGCTTGAGATNTATTTAAATCAGAATGATAAATAATTTTATAAGTTTTTTTTATATTTGTTCTTTGAACAGCACTAAATTTTCTTCTCCTTAAACCAAGTGCATTAATACCTGAAAATTTTAACGGTTGTCCATTTGCAATTATATATGGAGGAATATCTTGAACTACTCTTAGACCTCCACCTACAAGTGAGTGCTCTCCTATTTTGCAAAATTGATGAACTGGTGTTAATCCGCCAACAATTGCATAATCTTGAATTTCAACATGACCTCCAAGTTGAACACCATTAGCTAATATTACATTATTACCCACTAAACAATCGTGACCAATATGAACATATGCCATCAGTAAACAATCTGATCCAATTTTGGTTACCCCTGCATCCTTAGTTCCTCTATTAAGAGTGCAAAATTCTCTTACCACAGTATTATCACCAATAATTAATTCACTTTTTTCACCTTCAAACTTTTTATCCTGTGGAATTTCTCCAATGACACAGTTTGCAAAAATATGACACCCTTTACCTATTTTTGAATAAGACCTTACAATAGTATGTGAATCTATTTTAGTATTATCACCAATAATAACCTCATCTTCAATAATGCAATATGGACCTATAATTACATTCTTACCAATTTTAGTGTTTGGAGATATTATGGCTGTTTTATGTATGTTTGTATTAGTCATTTCTATTTACAACAGATGCTAAAAGCTCACACTCTGTAATTAATCTATCATTTACATATATGTTACTTATAATTTTGCATGTACCCATTTTAAATTTGTCTAGTGTTGCTTTTATCAATAGTTGATCTCCTGGTTGTACAACTTCTTTAAATTTAGCTGATTTAATTGAAGATAAGTATACTAATTTTTCTTTAGGCTTCTCTATTGAATGTAAAACAAGAAAACCACCTGCTTGAGCCATGATTTCTAATAATAATACTCCTGGAACAACTGGCTTACCAGGAAAATGCCCTGAAAAAAATGGCTCATTAATTGTAATATTTTTAATTGCGCTAACTTTTTTTCCTGGTTCTAAATGCAAAACTTTATCAACTAATAAAAATGGGTATCTATGTGGCATTATATCTAATATTTGGTTTATATCATACATATTGTCGCCTTTTTTTTTATTATATAAGTTACTATTTATAAAGTTATTATGAAGGTATTTTATAAATTCTATATTTGATTCATGACCGCTCTTACTTGCAATCAAATGCCCTTTAATTCTATGGCCTAATAAATATGAATCNCCTATTAAATCTAGAATTTTATGCTTGGCAGCTTCATTTTTATCAATTGATTCTACATTACTAAGAATTGGTTTTGAATAATCAATTTNNATTCCGAATAAATCCATAATCTGTTTTTCTTGCTCTGCTGATATTTTTTGATCAATATATACAANAGCATTCTTTAATGAGCCACCCTTTATCAAATTTAACTCATGTAATTTCAAAAGTTCAGATAATAAACAAAAAGTTTTACATGATGAAATTGAACTTTCATAATTATCATATTTCAATGAAATTGAATNATTTTGATTTAAAATNGGTATATCTTTATACTCTANATGATAAGTAAACTTATAGTCATTTGATGGTATTAAATGAAATTGAATTCCTTTTGANGATTTANANGANATTNCTTCATTAACNATAAATTCGTTGCAGTATTTNTCTTGTTCTTTTATTCCAACTTTTTGAATAGCTTTCAAAAACATGCTTGANGTACCATCTAATATTGGAACTTCAATATTATTTATTTCAATTTTTAAATTATCAATTTCCAAAGCATATAAAGCTGACATTAAATGCTCTACAGTCATGATTNTNATATCATTTTTTTTTAAATTTGTGCCTCTAACAGTACTATCAACATTTTCTATTGTAGCTGAAACTAAAGATCCATTATATGAAAATTGAATTCCAAAATCACATGGAGCTGGAACTAANTTAATACTNGTATCTACACCTGAATGAAGTCCTACNCCATCAAAATTTATTGTACTAGCTATTGTTTTTTGAAAGTTTTTAGTTATTGATATCAATTTTTTATTTTTTAGTCTTATTTAGTAGATTATCTAACTTATTCAATTGTGCATTTAATTTGAGATTAGTTTTGTGATCTCTTGCAGGAATTCCAGATACAAATGAACCTTCTTTTAGCGATTTTGTAACTTGTGACATAGATGCAATAGTACACTTATCTCCAATTCTTAAATGTCCTATTATACCTACTTTTCCAGCTACTGTAACATAATCACCAATTTTTGTACTACCCGCTATTGCAGAATGTCCTGCTATAATACAATGCTTACCTATTCGAACATTATGAGCAATTTGTATTAAATTATCCATCTTTGTGCCATAACCAATTTTTGTATCATTAATTGTACCTCTATCAATTGAACAATTAGAACCTAACCATACTTTATCCTCAATAATTACATTCCCTTTGTGAGGTATAATATGATTTTCTCCATTATGAAAAGTTAAACCAAAGCCTTGACTACCAATCACTGTTCCAGATTCAATAATAACATCATTACCNATAAATACTTTGTCGTAGATTGTTACATTAGAATTTATTGTTACATTATTTCCAATTTTACAATTCTCTCTAATATGACATGAAGCTCCAATCATTGTGTAATCACCAATTGAAGTATTTTCATCTATAACAACATATGGCCCAATACANACATTATTACCAATCTTAGATTTTTCTGATATGATTGCTGTAGGATGAATACCTGTATTATATTTTTTTGGATNGTCAAATAATTCTAGAATTTGTATGTATGCATAAACAGGATTATCAACCCTAATTAACGTTTTATCCAAATTGTTATTTGTAAAATCATGATTAACAATTACAGCCTCTGATTTAGATTTGACCAAATCATCATGATATCTGTTATCTGATAAAAAAGTTAAAAAATCTTTTGGAGAATTTCTTAAATCTCCAATGCCACTAATAACTAAAGAAGAATCACCTTCAACTAATCCTCCAACTTTTTCAGCTAATGTGGAAATACTAATCATTATTACTCATTTATTTCAGATATTTTTTCAAGTTCTTTAACAACTAAATCTGTTAAGTCATTTTGAGGTAAAGCATAAACAATTCCACCAGAAACTACATTGAATATATAATCATAGCCTTCTTGCTTTCCTACTCTTTGAATAGCTTCATCAATTTTTGCATAAACTGGAGCCATTAACTGATCATGTATCTTATAAATCTCACCTTGTGGACCAACTTTTTCCATTTGNAATCTTTGCAATTCAGCCTGCTTATCNGTTAAACTTTTTTCTAATTTAGTTCTTCTCTCTTCACTCATTAACATTTTTTGTTGCTCATAATTTCTAAGCAAACTGTCTAACTCCATTTCTAGATTCATATAGTCTGACTCAATTTTTCTTTGTTCTTTTTCTAATTGAATTTGAACTTGTCTAACTTCATCAAGCTCTGTTAAAATCTTATCTGCATTCAAATATCCAATTTTGACTTCTGAATAAATGAATCCACATAAAATTAAAACTACTAGTTTAATCATAAATATATTTTTCACTTGCATCTCCTTATTTTGCAAAATTAATAAAAATTCTAATTAATGGGCATACCAAATATAAAATGATATTCCCATCCATGTGCACCATTTTTTCCTGTTAGGTATTCTTCCACACTTGAATCAAATCCATATGCAATATCATAACCTAATGTACCTAACATAGGCATCATAACCCTTGCACCAACACCTGCTGATCTTCTTAACTTAAATGGATCGACAACATCTAACTCATCCCATATATTTCCTGCCTCAGCAAAGCACAAAATATACATATTTGGATTATCAGAAACCAAATATCTTAACTCAAATGAATATTTTAATAAAATATTACCACCTTTAGGATAGGATGCACCAATTGGTCCAATCATGTTATCTCCATANCCTCTTAACATCTCACCGTAAGGTAATGCTCCCCCCATTCTGAATCTTGCTGAATATGGTACAATTGATCTTCCTGAGGACTCAATCGGGTTTAAAAATCCAGCTTTAAAAGTTTGATGAATAACTAATTTTTCAATAACTTGATTATATAATTTTAATCCAAACTCATTTTTAAAATAATCTTCACTACCACCTAGAAATGAGCCAGATAATGTCATATTCCAGTTAAACTGACTTCCACTAGTAGGAAATTCTGGATGGTCCCTATTATCTCTAGTTATTGATTGAGTAATTTTTAGTCCAGATGTTGGAAATACAAATTTATCTCCTTCTGATTCAATGTAATCTTCTATTGATGATGAATAGTATGATATAAGGTCATCTCTATTATTGGAAAAGTATTCTCTTGTAGATCCGTTAAGCATCCATGTACCTTTAAAAAATTTATCCGGCCAATCAAATCTTCTTCCAAATCTAATACCAAGGCCAGTAATTTTTGAATCAAAGGGTTGAGAATTACTTTGTCCTCTTTCCTGATATTGTGCTGAAAAACCAATAAGATTATGAGTATTAAATAATCGAGGTTCAACATAACTCATTTGAAATTGCTGATTTGCTGAAACATTAGCATTATTATTTATTGGTATATTTGATTGATTTTGATTTGAGATACCTCTCTGATAATTAAAACTTAAATTCTGTCCAGTTCCCATAAAATTAGGAAAAGAAAAGCCTCCACCTCCAGTAAATCCAAGCAAGCCACTATATCCAGCTGAAAAATTTAATTGGCCACTACCTTTTTCGACTACATCAAATACAACATCAACTTCATTTTTTCCTTGAACTGGAATTATATCAGGGGTTACAGATTCAAAAAAATTAAGCATAAATAATTTTCTATAACTTTCCATTATATCTGATTGACTGAATATTTTACCAGGCTTTATATCTATATCTCTTCTAATTACATTGTCTTTAGTTGTTTCATTTCCCCTAACAATTACTTTATTAACATAAACCACTGCTTTTTCAATAATATCAAAATTAATATTTAATAGACTATCATTATATGGNGTAANACTAGAATTTATCATTGTAAACAAATAACCCTTATCTCTATATAAATTTGTTAAGTTCATATTTGACATATCTAATTTTAATCCATCATAAGTATCATTTTTAGATAACATTAATTTTGACTTTAATGTTGAATCATTAAAAATATAATTTCCTGTAATATTGATATCATTTATATAAAACTTATTACCCGAACTTAAATTTAATTGAAGTGTGTTATGTGATTTATTAAAAATATTTTTTTTGGTTTTAACTATTTTATAATCAGTTAACTTAAAATTTAAATAACCTTTATCTCTATAATAAGATGTGAGAGCAACATCCATTTCTTCGAATTTAAAATCATCAAATTTACCGTTCCATGGTTTATACCATTTCCAAATATTGATGTCTGCTAAATTTTTTAACACATTGTTTTTAGTGATTTGTCTATTTTGATTAAATCTATTTTTTATATTTTCAACAAAACTTAGTTTTTCTATTTCCTGGCCATTTAACACAATTTTAATATCATGTATTTTTGTTTTTTTACCAGCATCAATGTCAAATGTAATATTTTGTTTTAAACTAGAATTNGCATTTTCAATAGTATAACTAATCTTAACATCGTGAAAATTTCTTTTTATAAAATCTTGTTTTAATAAATTTAAGGCTTTTATTACTTTTTGATTGCTTANAGAGGTTCCAGATTCTAACTCTGTTATTTTTTTTAACTCTGATTTAGATTTTTTAAATTTTAAAAACTGAAAATCAAAATATTTTCCCTTAAAATAAATATCATTAATAATAGGAAGCTCTTCAACTTGAATAATTAAATTATTTAGACCATAGCTGGTTTCTTCTAAATCAATTTGAATATTGCTAAATTTATTCAATAACCATAATCTATTGATTGCGTTCTGAATTTCAATTGCATTAATAAAACTTTCTTTTGATAATCCAGAAAAATTAATAATATCNTGTTCAAGCATTAAATCATTACCTGTTACAGAAATATCTGAAATCTTTATTTCATTATTTTGAGAATAATTAAAAGATAANAATATTAATATGGAAATTAGAAATTTTATCATATTTATGATTTGATAGTTCCAAATTTTCTTTCACGACTTTGGTAATCAATGATTGCATCTCTTAAATCATCTTGATTAAAATCAGGCCAAAACTTATCAGTAAAATGTAATTCTGTNTATGCACATTGCCATAATAAAAAATTACTAAGCCTATGNGTGCCNCCAGTTCTAATTAACAAGTCTGGATCAGGNGNNTCATTTGTTAACATATATTCATTCATTTTTTCTTCAGTTATATCACCATATTGTATTTTTTTATTTGATAAGTCTTTTGCTATTTTTTTTGAGGCATTTACTATTTCATACCTAGAACTATATGCTAAAGCTAAATTTAAATTCAAACCATCATTATTTTTAGTTTCAGATATTGCATAATCAAGTTGATTATTTATTTTTTCNGGCAANAGNTNTCTAAAACCAAAAATATTAAACTTTATATTATTCTTTTTCATTTTAGCAACTTCAGATTTTATTGTAATAGATAATAATGATAATAAATTATTTAATTCAGATTTTGGNCTATTAAAGTTTTCTATTGATAGTGTNTATAATGTTAAATGATTAATTTTTAGTTTTGAACACTCTTCTGAAATTACTCTTACTGATNTNACTCCATTTTTATGGCCAATTGATCTTGGAAAATTTCTTGATTTTGCCCATCTACCATTACCATCCATAATAATTGCAATATGTTTAGGCATATTATTTAAATCTATTTTNAGCACCACTATAAACCTAATTGTTTAATAATTTGATTACCAATATTTTTATAACATTCATTTATATGTGTNTTTTTATGCTTTAAAACGTAAGGAGTTCCTAAATCAGTGGCTTGNGCAAGCTCTGAATTAAGAGGAATTCTAGATAATAAAGGAACATTTAGACGATTACTTTCATCTAAACCACCCTTTCCTTTAAAAATATCTAACTCAACTTCAAATTTTCCATTTGTAATAGAATACTCTTTATTTCCAACAGTAAGTATTCCATTTACAAGATTATTTTTATCATCATAGATTTTTCCATCAATTATAAAGTTTGACATATTTTCAACAACTCCCATTATTGGAGTATTTAACTTACCAAACATATCTGATGCTTTTTTAACATCTAATAATGCTAGATCTTGAGGTGTTGTTACAATTATGGCTCCAGATAAAGCTATTTTTTGTACTAAAGTTAATTGTATATCACCTGTGCCAGGAGGTAAATCTAAAAATAAAATATCTAACTCTCCCCAATCAACTTGTGAAAAAAATTGNTCTGTCATTCTAGAAACCATAGGNCCACGCCAAATAGTTGGTGCTGATTCATCATTCAAAAAACCAAAAGACATTGTTTTCATACCATAACTATCTATTGGNAGTAACATATTGTTTGAATTCATTGATGGCTTTTGATCGCACCCTAGCGCCATTTGTAAACTTGGACCATAAATATCTAAATCTAAAATACCTATTTTAAAATCCTTACTTAGTGAAGATGCAAGGTTAACAGTAGTTGTTGANTTTCCAACACCACCTTTTCCACTAGCAATNGCAACAATATGTTTAACTTTATTTAAAGCTTTAATTTCACCAGNACTATTNTTTTGAGTNGCTGGTGNATGAATATCAAAAATAATTTTNATGTNTGGATANGTTTTAGTTAATAAATCTTTAATCAAATTTTTAATATTATCTATATCTTTGTTATCTTTTTGTAAATTTAACTTAATTGATATTGNATTATCTGAAAAATTAATTTCATTAACTATACCGAANGAAACAATATCTCTATTGTAACCAGGGTAATTGATTTGTTTTAANAATGATATAATCGCATCTTTATCCATACCTAATTTTAATAAATAAAAATAGATTTAAATAAATAATAATTTGGTTTAAATTACTGATGTTGTATATGATTTTTGAATGTGGTTTTAATTTTTGTTTATTATTAGATAGATATACATAATGTATATTATTTATTTTTTCCGTGTTATTTTTTTTCATCTAATAAAGGCTTTTCTCATCCACTCTCATAAAATCAATAAAATTATTAGCGATTTAATTTGTTTTAAATCAGTTAGGAGATTCTATGGGAGAAATTTCCAAAGATATTTATATTAATTCTAGTATGAGNAGTAATCGTATTGCTGTAATAGAAAATGAACAGTTAGTTGAACTTTATATTGATTATCCAAACCATACTAAAATGGTTGGTAACATATATAATGGTTTAGTTCAAAACATCATACCTGGTATAGAAGCTGCATTTATTGACATTAATAGCGATGTTAATGCTTTCCTTCCTTTGTCTGAATTAGAAAATGATGAAAATTACAAAAACTTTTCATTTGATGATGATGATGATGATAAAANTAAAAAGGGNAANGAAAATAAAAAGGTAAATAAAAAATCAAATCTAAAAATTGGTGATGAAATTTTAGTTCAAGTTGTAAAAGANCCATTTCATGGNAAGGGNGCAAGAATTACAACTGATATTTCCATACCAGGTGCATTAATTGTAATAATTCCAAATCAAAACTATGTTGGTATTTCACGAAAAATTAGTGATAAATATGAACGTAGAAGATTGAGAAAAATGATAGAATCATTTAAACCTAAAGACTTTGGAGTAATAATTAGAACTACTGCTCAAGGTAAAAATGAAGAGGTNTTAAAAGAAGAATTAGATACTTTAACTAATCAGTGGAAAAGCTGTATTAGAAAAACAAAATCTAAAAAAGCTCCTAAACTAGTACACGAAGATGGTTCTATGTCTTTTAGGGTAATTAGAGATTTATTCGATAGAGATGTTGATAATATCTATGTAGACTCAAAATCAATTTATGCATCAATTTGTAATTATGTAAAAAAAATTAACCCTAATAATTTAGAAAAAATTAATTTTTTTAATAAAAAGAGACCAATTTTTAACATTCATAATATTGAAGAACAAATCAGTAAATCATTAAATAAAAAAGTTTGGCTCAAAAGTGGTGGGCATTTAGCAATTGACCATACAGAGGCTATGAGTGTTATCGATGTTAATAGTGGAAGATATATAGGTAAAAAAGATCATGAAGAGAATTCCCTAAAAATAAATCTCGAAGCTGCAGCTGAATGTGCAAAACAATTACGTCTTAGAGATATAGGTGGACTAGTTGTTATAGACTTCATAGATATGATAAAACCTGATAACAGAAAGAAAGTATATGATTTCTTTAAAAGGGAATTAAAAAAAGATTCTGCAAAAGTTGCCACAACTGAATTTTCTACTTTTGGACTTCTTGAAATGACTAGGCAAAGAGTTAGACAAAATTTATTAGATACGATGAAAGAGGATTGTAAAGTATCTAATGGAACTGGTAAAGTATTTAAGAAAGAAATTGTTTTAACTAATCTAGAAAATGCTATTAAAAATTATAAATTGACCTCGAAAGATAAACAAATTGATATTTTTTTAAGCAAAGAATTGATGGAACACATAGATGAACATATAAACATATTTAAAAAGAAATTTTTATGGAGACAATATGTGTTGATAAATATTAAGCTAGATAAGAGTTTAAGTGCTCATGAATATAAGATTTATTCTAAAACNAAAAAGGAATTTATTAATTAGTTAGTTAAGTGTTGCTAATATCATAAATAATTGAATAAATTAGCGCTCTTAAAATAAAGAGTTAAATTATGTATGCAATTGTAGATATTAAAGGGAAACAATTTAAGGTTGAAAAAGATCAAACTTTAAATGTCCCTAAGTTAAATGAAAAAGTTGGATCTAAAGTTGAATTTGATAACATCTTATTAACAAATGATAATGGGAAGTTGTCTACGAAATCAACAATCAAGGTTGTAGCTGAGGTGGTTTCTCACGATAAAGAGGATAAAGTTGTTGTATTCAAAATGAAAAGACGTAAAGGTCATCAAAAAAAGAATGGACACAAGCAACAGTTTACAACAATTCAAATTAAAAATTTAAAGGCTGCTAAAAAAGCTGCAACTAAAACAAAGAAAACTACAACTGCAAAAAAAGTTGAAGAAAGTAAGGATTAAAAATGGCACATAAAAAAGGTGTTGGAAGCTCCAAAAACGGTAGAGATAGTAACCCTAATAGATTAGGTGTAAAAAGAGCTGATGGCCAAAAAATCAAAGCTGGATCAATTATTGTAAGACAACGTGGCACTAAAATCCATCCTGGAAAGAATGTTAAAAGAGGAAACGATGATACATTATTTGCTACTGCAGATGGTATTGTTAAATTTCAAGATTTTAGTAAAAATGGTAAATCTAAAAAAAGAGTAACTGTTTTAAACTAAAATTTCTTTTTTATTTAATCTAAAAAAGCGTGTATATCGTGCAATCTTGTATTAAATTACATGTATGCGTAATATTCTATTTTATATATTATTATCAATCAACGTATTAATTTCTGAATTTGTAATATCTGGATTTATTACTGATAAAAATTCAGGAGAAGCTTTAATTGGTGCTAATTTATATATTTTAAATTCTTCATCNGGAGTAACTACAGATAAAAATGGTTTTTACTCATTAACAATAAATCAACAAGATTTTGTATTAAAATCTGATAGTGTAGACTTAGTTGTACAGTATTTAGGTTATGAGCGTATTGTTGAAAATATTTCCCTATTAGAAAAAAATATTATTACTAGAGATTTTGAACTCTCCCCTGCATCGATTGATTTAAAAACTACAGAAATTAGAGGAGAAAAAGAAACCAGACAAACACTAACTCAATATAGCAGCATAAAAGTTACACAATCTCAATTATCTGCACTACCTTCTCTAGCAGAAGCTGATATTTTTAGAACATTACAATCACTTCCAGGCGTTTTACAATCATCAGAATTTAGTACTGGTTTAATAATAAGAGGAGGAAATACTGATCAAAATCTTATTTTGCTAGATGGAATTACTGTTTATAACCCTTCTCATCTTGGGGGAATTTTTTCCAATTTTATTGTTGAGGCTATAAAAGANGCAAATTTAACTAAAGGTGGATTTAATGCGGAATATGGTGGCAGATTGTCAGCTGTTTTGGATGTAATCAGTAGAGAAGGTAATAGAAAAAATATTAAATTTAAGTCTGACATATCTTTATTGTCTGCAAAAGCAACTGCTGAAGGGCCATTTTACAAAGGAGCATGGCTCATTTCTGGTAGAAGGACATATTTTGATCTTGTTTTTCCTAAACTTGGCCTAGATGGTGTNCCCCCATATTACTTTTANGATATNCAAGGACATGCTTTTACAGATATTACTTATAAAGATAGAATTAGTGTTAGCTTTTATAATGGAATAGATGATTTTGANTATGGTCCAATTGCAATTAATGGAGATTGGGGTAATGAAACTGCTAGTTTAAAATATAGAAGATTATTCAATGAAAANCTCATAGGAAACTTTTTATTTGCAAAAAGTAAGTTTTTNGTGAACTTTGGTTTAGGTGGATCTTCNGGTATAAATGAAGANGACNTAATAAACGACCAAACATTTTCAGGTGACTTATCCTATTTTTTAAATAATAATATAACTGCAAAAGTTGGCTATCAGTTTAAAAAATTAAAGTTTAGTTATCAGTCATTCTTTGATGATTCTACGTTATTTTCATTGATAAATGAGCCAAACGAATGGAACCTTTATTCTCAAATAAAATTTATTTTAAATAAAAAATGGATTATTGAGCCTGGTATTAGATTAAACTACTATGATAAACTATATCCAAACTTAAGGTTTGGACTTAAATATATNATTCAACCAGATGAATTTATTAACTTTTCATTAGGTAACTATCATCAATTTATGTTCACGTTTCAAGATGATTTTAATCCACCATTACTTGATGCTTGGGTAGCTATTGATGAATCTGTTAATGCAGGAAAAGCTGAGCATATAGTTCTTGGATACGAAAAGTATATATCAGATTATAAATTTCAAATCGAAGGATATTATAAAAATATTTATAATATGTTAACGTTTATTGATCAAAGNGCATCAACGGATGGTGAGGTTTCTAGCGAGCAATTATCAGATATTCTAACATCATCAAATGGTGAAGCTGGAGGTTTAGAGTTTTTTGCTCAAAAATTAAAAGGTGATTTTACCGGATGGATAAANTATACATTATCATATTCAATTAAAGAAATGGATGGAATTACATACTTTACAAATTGGGATAGAAGACATGTTCTAAATGTAATTGGGAATAAAAAGCTTAATGGATTTAAAATATTTAATAGAAATTTTTTGAAAAATTGGGATTTTAATTGGAAGTTTACTTATCAATCTGGACAGGCACATACACCTATATTAGGTTATTATCTGGAAGATATGCCTGATTCTCCAGAAACAATTTGGAGATCAATTCCAGGTGGAAGAAATTCTGATAGGTATCCAGCATATCATAGATTAGACTTGGGAATGACAAAAGAATTTAAAATAGGCAAAAAAATTAAAGGTAAATATTTTGCTCAAGTTATCAATACTTATAATAGAAAAAATATCTTTAGATATTTTTATACCACCCAAAATCTAGAAGGTGTTGATGATGATGGAGATTGGGATATATTAACTGATGATATTAATGGAGATGGAGAAGCTGGATATTATTTTGATGGAAATCAGTGGCTCCCTGAACCAAACGTTGATGAGGCAGATGAAAATATACCTCAAAAGAGAGAATTAAGTATTTTTCCACTAATACCAACCATAGGATTTTCTATAGAATTTTAATGAAACTATTTATATACATATTATTTTTTATTTTTTTTAGTTGNGATCTTCCTAATAATGAAACAAAATATACTGAAGGATTAGTAGTTTTTGGAAATATTGAATTATTTGAAATAAATAATACTTCTATTGGTGAGATAGATACAGTAAGAGTATCATTAAGTTCATCNATTGATGCTAATCTTGAAAATGCAAATCAATTATATATCAATAATGCTGATGTTTCAATAACTGGTGCTTTTGATTTGGATAATGAAGAGCTTATATCTACAATTATCTTTACATCATTAAATGAGTTTGGAAAATATTATATTGATGAAGAAATAGAATATCATATTTGGCCAAATAAAACATATACCTTAAATGTAGTNTATGAAAATTATGAAGTTAATGGCTCTACTACTACTCCAGATTATCTTACAATTGAAAGTATTGAAGATACTTATAATTGTGAACAATGTAGTGATCCAACAATATATGGTGAAACTACATGTGAAAATGCTGGTGAAAATTGGAATAGTGAATTACAAAATATAGATGAAATTAATATTGATAATTTTGATTATATAAATAATGAAACAAGTGGTTCATGGATCTTTAACCCAAACATACTTGAATCGTATATTTTAGATGGGACTATAAGCTCAATTGAAATGTCTAGATTTGGATGTTCAGTTGGTAGTTTCGCATCTAAACCTTATTTTGTATTGAATATAGAGGACCAATTATCAGGAGAAAATATAGACCCTAGTGCTATAAGAATTTTATCTTACTCATTAGAAGATAAAAAAATGGGCTTAGAACCATCAAATGATAATGGCAGCTTTTTTGATTATAATGAAAATAATATACAAGATATGACTTTGATTAATACCTTTTATGATACAACAGCTGTTTTTAAAATTTGGAAAGGTCCTTATTTTAGAGATGAAAACTACAATCCTTATCTTTTAAATCCATTTATATGGACAGTTGAAACTACTCCAACTCCAATAATGTGGCTGTATTTTAACTATTATGGAAAACATTTAATTGTAGTACAATCATCTGATCAGGCTTATTATGACTATTTAAGTGGTGACCCATTAGGTCAAAATCAATATATAATTCCGGATTCTAATATTAATGGTGGATATGGTTTGTTTACCTCAAACTATTCAAAAGCATTCTTCTTAAATATTATCAAAAAAGATTAATTTCTCAAAAAATCAATATTACGTTTAAGGCCTTTTAACTTAGTTCTTTTCATAGCACTATTTTTAAATAAAGCAGAATATTTTTCTTGAGACATATTATAAATGTAATTAATTTTTTTACTAACTAAAAAATCTCTTGGATGAAAAGCAGTCTCATTTGTGATTTCTTCAAATCTATGATTCCATGGACATACATCCTGGCATATATCACATCCATATATCCAATTATTCATTTTATCTTTAAAATCTAATGGAATATCATTTCTATTTTCAATTGTTTGATAAGATATACATTTATTTGCATCTAATTGGTATTCCTCNACAATAGCATTAGTTGGNCATGCTTCAATACANGCAGTNCAAAGTCCACANAANTCAGTTTTAAAAGAAATATCATAATCCATTTCAAAGTCAGTTATTATTTCACCTAAAAAAACCCAAGTGCCAAATTCTTTTGTAATNAGATTTGTATGCTTNCCAATCCATCCAAGGCCTGCTCTTTGTGCCCACAATTTTTCTGAAATAGGAGAAGTGTCAACACAACATATTCCATTATATGATGTGTCTATTTTTTTAATGAAATCTAATAATTGAAATAGTTTNGTTTTAACTAAATCATGATAATCATCNCCCCAAGCATANTTNGATATTTTATAATCTTTAAAATAATCANCTGATCTTCCTGAAAAATAATTAATTGCAACTGATATAACAGACTTTGCNTTAGGATAATATTTAAANAGATTAGATTTTTCTTCTTTTCTGTTTTCAATCCATTTCATTGTACCATGAAAACCATTGTCAAGCCATTGATTTAAATTATACTCCTCAGTTTCATAAAACTTGGCTTTAGCTATACCAACTTTTGAAAAACCTAATTCATAGGCTCTATTTTTAATAAGATTTGAAAGGTTCATAAATGAAGAAATTAAAATTTCTTAGAATATATAAATTTAAATTCTCTATGTGCAGTTTGGGAAATTTTTTGGTTTCTATTTATATCATTAAAATTTAACTCAACTAAAATATTATCTGCAATTAACCATCTAAAACCTGCATTAAGATATCCAATTCCTTTACCTATGGTTAATTCTTCGTAATCATACTCATTATCATTATCATTAAGCATGGCGTCATATTCCATCATAAATGAGATTGATTTATTAATTTCCTTATCAATTCCAATAAATAAATTAATATCATCATCATCATAAGATTCTAATGATTTATTTAATCCAATGTGCACACCCATATTTCCCATTAGAAGATAATTTTTACTAGCTACTAAATAATAACCAAATGATTTATGTTGATATCTAAAATAGGATTCTGAACTATCTTGATTAATTACTTCCCTATATCGACCTCTTCCTTGTGAATCAAAACCAATTACAACCGCTGGTTTTACCATATCTTCATCAAAAAGTCTATATTTAAAATGATACTCAGGGTAATCCTTGTTGAAAGAAATTTTATTATCACCAATTAAATTCTGTATACCCCAAGAAACACCAAGAGTTAATTTTTGTGATATGCCTATTGATAATTTTGGAACCATACCACCATTATCAATCAATAGTCCTTCAAGAGAATAGTTTCCATAAGGCAATACTCCTGAAGTAGGAATTGTGATTAGATGAAGTGGTGGATAAGGATGGTTTGACTGACATACAGCTAAAGATAAAAAAATAAATAATATGTA
>NZRW01000010.1 GCA_002701185.1 Fidelibacterota bacterium | reverse complement strand
TACTATTGATGAGCAGAACTATATACAAAATCAACTCAATTATTTGGAATCAATTAATCATAATTTTCAAATTAATTCAAATCAAATTGATAATGGCATGTATTCAACCTATGTTCATATAGAATCAAATGCNACAGGAGCAATTACAATTCCTGTAGATGTTCAATTTGGCTATCAATCCAACATTGGGGATGTAAACTTTGACCAAACTATAAATGTGCAAGATGTAGTTTTATTGATAAGTATTATTTTGAATANCTATCCTCCAAATTTAGAGTCGGATATAAATTTAGATGGNTTAATAAATGTTTTAGATACTGTNTTATTAATTGAGATNATACTAGGTTAGGTGTTTTGTTAAGATATATCACAAAAAAATTGTAAATTTATAATCAAATTATTTAAGGTTACAGGAGATTTTATGAAGAGCGTTCAAATTTTGTTATTTTTAAGTTTTATCTACACCCAAACAACCATAGATGGTCAGCCNAAAAGCTTAAGTCTTGAAATGAAAAATCCAANAACTCAAATTGTTATGCCAAATTTTGATATTGACCAACTATTAATTGAAGATCAAAACTATCGTTCTGGAAAGCCTTTTAGATATGGAAATATTTTCGAAGTTGAATATAANTTAAATAATAGTGGAACATGGGAGATTTTAGATGATGGCTCAAAAATATGGAGACTAGAAATTAAATCTGAAGGTGCTTATGCAATTGGAATAGAGTATGATTATTTTCATTTACCTGNAAATTCTGAATTTTATGTGTATAGCTCAAATAAAGAAAATATTTATGGNGCATATTCTCATCATAATAATCAANTAGATTATTTATTTNCNACACCCTTAGTAAAAGGTGATGTGATTACGCTAGAATATTATGANCCCTATGATGTAGAGTTTGAAGGTCAAATTCACTTATCTGAAATTATTCATGATTATAAAGATATAATGAATTTTTTTGAAAGTGAAGGTGGAAATGACCAAAGACTGTGNGCAACTAACACACATGGAGGNGGTCAATTATGTCCTGAAGCCGAGCCATATGAAATGGTNATNAATGCAACATCATGGCTNGATATGGGTGGCTTNATTTGNAGTGGATCCATGGTAAANAATACAAGTTATGATTTAAGTAAGTATTATATGACTGCATGGCATTGTACAAATGGTGACAACCCTAGNACATTTAGATTTTATTTTAATTATGGNGCATATAATTGTTCATCAGATAGTGGNACNGCGGGTGTCGGGNTGTATGGGTCGCAATTATTAGCTACATCTAATGGTATGGATGCTGATTGGACTTTACTTAATATTACTGGTGGAAATGTGCCTGATGATGTTTGGCAATCTTGGGAAATATTTTATGCAGGTTGGAATAGATCAACTGATAATCCTACAATCTCATGCGCTATTCACCATCCAAANGGTTCACCTAAAAGGATTAATTTTGATGATGATATGGCCTATTCAGCAGCATGGAANCAGGGAGATCCAGGNACTCATTGGAGAGTGTTTTGGGATAATGGGGGTACTCAAGGAGGTTCTTCTGGCTGTCCTTTGTATGATGAAAATTTTAGGTTAGTAGGTGTTTTATCTGGGGGTCCAGATGTTCCTTGTGGTGATCCAGGAAGCTACGATTTATATGGCAAATTTGATAGGGCNTGGAATGATGTTAAGCAATGGCTTGACCCAGAAGATACTGGNGCAATGTTTGTTGATGGAACATATGATGGATCAATGATTGTTCAAGGTTGCACTGACCCTGAAGCTGAAAATTATGATTCAGATGCGAATATAGATGATGGAAGTTGTTTTTATGGTTTAGCAGATATTTATTTTGGAGATGTTTCTTTGAATAATATGAGCATTATGAGTTTTAATAGTGCAGAAATTGCTCAATTTGAATTTATGATAACAGATAATCAAAATTTAGTCGTCCCAACAATTGCAAGTGGAGGACTAGCTGCTGATAATAATTTTATTGTAACAGTATCTGATGATGGATTAGTTATTGGGACTTCTATTTCAGGTAATGTTATACCTATTGGGGAGGGAACACTTACAAATATAGGGTATACATTTGAAGCNTCAGGTACTACTGATGTATGCATAACTGCACAAAGGTTTTATGATATAAATGGCAATGAAATTTTAGTTCCAGGTGATAGTTGTACAACAATTGAATTAGATACAGAACTATCAAATTCTGATTTAAATGAAGATTTAAATTTTGAAATTAAAAATATATATCCAAACCCATTCAATCCTAATGTTAACTTTGATTTACAAATCAATAATTCAGATTTAGTTGAAATTAATGTATACGATTTAAAAGGAAATAAAGTATTTGAAATTTTTTCTGGTTTTTTAAATTCAGGCACTCATTCATTTAACTGGAATGCAAACAATTTTCCTACTGGTATATATATNNTAAGTAGNTCTTCTACTAACTTTGTATCAAATCAAAAAGTACTTTTAATGAAATGATGGTAATAATGAAATATATTTTAATAACTTTATTTTTTAATTTTTTATTTTCAAGCTCAATTAGTTATCATGAAAATAATTTATTATTTTGTCTTGATAAAAACGAGCCTGTCATAGATTTTACATCTCTGGAAAAATCTGATTCACCTAATAAAAAACAATTAGTTAATTTTTTTAAATCAGTCAGCGATAGTTACACAATTAAACCTTGGCTAACTGCAGCAACAGATAATGATTCAAGTGGTGATATTTATTTAAATCGTATTTACAAAATATCATTCAANAATTTAGATAGAAGCAATTTAAATGATATAAAAAATCAGCTAAGTAATTTTCCATTTATTTATCATGTTGAATATGATTACGTAAGAGTTCCATCATANCAACCAAATGATTCTAGGTATAGCCAACAATGGTTTATATCAAAGATTCAATCTGATCACGCTTGGGATTTTTGGGATGTAAATGGTGGTGACATACCTGGAAGTAAAGATGTATTATTAGCNTCTGTAGATACTGGNGTTGATTGGAACCATTCCGATTTAATTGGTAATATATGGCAAAATTTAGGTGAAGATGCAGATGGAGATGGAAGAACACTTGAGTTTATTAATGGTCAATGGGTTTTTGATCCAGATGATTTAAATAATATTGATGATGATAATTGGGATAATAATCCAAACACTTATATTGATGATTTGATTGGTTGGGACCCTGCTGGATTAAATGGTATAGATGATAATGACCCAAACCCTCCAGGATCATGGGGCTGGTCACATGGTACACATGTTGCTGGAATTTTAGCAGCTACAACTGATAATAATAGAGGTGTTGCATCATCATGTTTCAATTGTAGTATTTTAAGTGTAAAAGTTTCTGATGATAATCAAGATGATGTTTATATCACTGATGGGTATGATGGAATATTGTATTCAGCAAAAGTGGGGTATTACAGAACAGACAGAGGATTTTCAATTATAAATAATAGTTGGGGTGGTGGAAGTTTTAATATNTTTGANCAAGCAACAATTGATGTTGCACATAATGATTATAAGGCAGTTATTTTAGCTGCTGCAGGAAATGATCATATTGATTCTGCTCATTATCCATCCAGTTANGAACATGTTATTTCTGTAACGGCAACNAANTCTTCTGAAAGAGTAAATTGGGCCACTTATCATGAAACTGTTGATTTAGCTTCACCTGGTGAAGATATTTTAAGTACAGTTATACAAAATAACCCCAATAANGAAAACAATGCATATAGTTCATGGGCAGGCACATCAATGGCAAGCCCAGCAGCTGCAAGTGTCATTGGCTTACTAAGTTCATTTAATCCTGAATGGAATAATGAACAGTTAACTACAATGATTTTAGCTACCTCAGACCCAATTACTAATTCAGTTAATTCAAATTATCTTGATGGAAAAATTGGACAAGGTCGAGTTGATGCTCTTAGAGCTTTATCTACCCCCTTATTTCCAAAAATAGAACTTGCTGAGGTAGATATTCAAATAATAAACAGTGATGATAGCATCATTGATGCTGGAGAAGCAGTGAATTTAACCACTATTTTATATAACAATCCTGAATGGGGAATAGCTTTTAATCCTTCAATAGAGTTATCTAATGATTTAGAATATTTTACTATTAATAATTCAGCTCAAAATATTGATAATATTAATCCAGGTGATGTTTTTTTAAATTTCGAAACCCCTTTTGAAATAATTGTGGATACTGATACTCCTGAGGGGTCATATGATTTTGAACTTGTAATAACATCTAATAATACTGAATATGCTACTTATAATTCAACATCTACAATAACTATAGATGTTAGAAATACTTTATCAAATGAAAATTTTATGGCTGATATTTTTAGCATATCTTCACCCTATCCTAATCCATTTAATCCATCAACTGAGTTAAATTTTGATTTGGAAAAAAATACCCATGTTAAAATTGATATTTATAATTTAAATGGAGAAGTTGTAGAAACTTTAGAAGATTCTTTTTTATTATCAGGAAGTCATTTCTATAAATGGGAACCNACTGGTTTAGCTAATGGTATTTATTTTATAAATTATTTTATCAATAATAATATCCATACTCAAAAAATTACCTTACTGAAATAGAGTTATGTATAACTGTTATTTAACCTGTCCNAGAGGGTTAGAAAAACTAGCTANCGANGAGATATCTACATATTCAGAAAACATTACTATTGGTAATGGTGGAATTAATTTCACAGTAGATAAACTTGGTTTATATTCTATCAACTTAAAATCAAGAATAGGAATGCATCTACTTGTTGAGCTTTTTAATTTCAATGCTGACAATGAAAATAGTCTATATTCAGAAATAAGAAAATTTGATTGGCATAATTACATTGATGTAAATCAAACGTTTATTATTAAAATGCGTGGTAATTCTGATACTTTTCAAAATAAAAATTATGCAACGTTGAAAATTAAAGACGCTGTTGTAGATCAAATTAAAAAAATAAAATTAGCTAGACCTTCAATTGATAAAAATAATCCTGATATTATAATATCCATATTTATTTCAAATGATCATTTTAAAGTATATATAGATAGTTCTGGAGTCTCACTGCACAAAAGAGGATATAGAAATAAAATTCATAAAGCAGCATTAAATGAGTCTTTAGCTGCTGGGTTGGTTATGTTATCAAATTGGAATAAGATTGATCCATTTTATGATACAATGTGTGGTTCAGGGACTATAGCAATAGAAGCAGCGTTGATTGCTCATAATATTGCACCTGGTTTATTTAGAAAAGAATTTGCCTTTCAAAAATGGCAAGATTACGATGAGTCACTATATAATAAAGTTAAATCTGAACAAGAAAATAATATTAACATAAATGAAAAAGTAGAAATTTTTGGGTATGATTCTGAGTTTGCAAATATTGTAATGGCACTGTATAGTATAAAATTATTGAATTTAGAAAAATATATATCATTCAAAAAACAAACTATGGAAAAATTTGAACCAAAACACAAAGGTGCAACCTTAATTATAAATCCACCTTATGGTGAAAGAANAGGNGAAGATNATNNAATAAATGANTTGTATAAAATGATAGGNGATGTNTTTAAAAATAAATGTATTGATTTCAATTGTTTTGTATTTACTGCAAATTTAGATGCAGCTAAAAATATAGGATTAAAGACTAGTCAAAAGATTGTTTTAAAAAATGGTAATTTAGATTCTAGATTATTAAGCTTTCCAATTCAAAAAGGAACTTATAATAAAAAAGGCTCCATTTAANAGGAGCCTTTTTTATTAAAAAATAACTTATTAAAAAGACCAAGTTAATGTAGCACTTGATGANAGTGCTTCATNATTTTGACCAGTTATATATCTAACAGGATCATTAAATAAATTAGTATTTTCTAGAACCATATCAAGTGTAAATGTGCCATAATCAAAACCTAATCCAAAATTCCATCCAAAGTTTGATTCTCCATCTTCATCAACAGCACCAGACCAAGTATAGTCATCTCCTTCAGAGCCTGATAAAACATATGCGTGATTTAAGCCAAACCTAACCTTTGCCCAGTCAGTCACATCAGCTTCAACTCCCAAGGTAACTTGAGGTAGCGTAATTTTAGTGCTTACAATGTCATCACCGCCTAAGCCTGCGTTGAAGGTGTCGCTTTCAAAACCAAAGCCCATAGCAAAAGTTGCGCTTACCCCATCAAAAGTAGGCATTGAAGTAAAATAGTCTACAGAAATTAGCATATCATTCAGAAGTGCATCACCTTGAGTTACGCTGATATAATGAAAACGTGATAACATATTATCAAATAACCATGCACTTTGCTTACCTCTAAAATTAAGAGCTGCACCAAGTGCTGATGGTTGATCTGCATCAGTTCCATCATCACTGTTTTGTGTAGCAAACATTACACCCCATTCTCCATAACTTGTATTCATACCAACACCCATTTCTAAACCAAATGATGAAGTCTCTGTACCCAAATTATCATCCTTTTCAGAATCCATTCCAAGGTTAAATAGCACACCATAGTTTCCATTACCCCACATTAAATTAAGCCAATCATTATTATCGTCTTCATCAGAACCGTTAAATCCAAAGCCCCATGTAGTATTTTCGCCCCAAATAACCATTGCATCACCAGATTCACTTCCAGCTCCGCTTACTTGAATCATATCTAAGTTATTAACCATAGTGGGAAACATATTGATGTTTGCATCATCTTCAGGCCAGAAGCCTGGGTTGCCACCAAGTGCGCCTATTCTATCCATATTACTAAATGCTATAGAACAAAATAAAGCTATTAAAGTTGTAGTTTTTAAGAATTTCATATTTTCTCCCTTAATTGTTTTAACATAAAAATTTAAGAAAAAAAACATAATTAAAAAAATTGAGGAGCAATTAAGCTCCTCAATTTGAGTAGGTATCCCTCCTATGATTCGGGTTTGAATCACTACCAATAATAATATATTTAATTAAATTTTATAAAGATGTGCTTTTTATCACAAAAGATATTTAAGCAAAACCACCGTGCCCAGATATATCATTAATATCAATGCCAAGTTGGTTGTTTATATATGCCCATTTTTGTTCATCTGGCATATCAAATATGATTTCAGAATTACTTGGAGCTATTAACCAATCACCATTTTCAAATTCATTCTCAAGTTGGCCATCACTCCATCCTGCGTATCCAATTGAAAATCTAAACATACTTGGACCTTTTCCAAGGGCAATATCTTTAAGGATTTTAGAATCAGATGTAACCCCTACTTGATTAGAAATTTTAATTGTTTTCTTTGATATATAATCTAAGGGATGAAGTATAATGCCCATATTTAAGTCTACAGGACCACCAAAGTATACATTTGGTTTTGGATTTATTTGATGAAGTTTAGTCTCTTTTAAAATTGAATCTGCTTCATCTTTCAATTTTAAATCAGAAATTGACTTATTTATAATAAGGCCCATCGCTCCATCCTTATCATGACTACATATATAAATCAAACTTTTTTTGAAGATTGGATCATTGACATGAGGCATTGGAATTAAAAAGTTATTTGACAAATTTTTCATAATTAATATTACAATTTAAAAATATAAAAGTGAATAAAAAAGTAACAAATATTATTAATTTGCATTAATATTCATAAGACTAATTATGAAAAATTATTTACTAATATTAATGATTATTTTTTTCTGGGGTTGCGCAGCACAAATGGCACCTAAAGGTGGCCCTATAGATGAAGTGGGACCTGATCTTGTTAATGTATCGCACAGCACTAACTTTAACATCTTTAATTCTGATGAGAAAATCATATTTACATTCAATGAATTTATCAATCCGCTTAGCGTTGTAAATTCTATAAATATATTTAATTTTGATGATTATACCGTTCAAGTTAGAGGAAAAAAAATCATTCTTAAACCAAACCGNAAATGGCCAAGCTTCAATAAACTTAAAATTACACTTTCAAGAAAAATTAGTGACTACAATGGAAATATTATGAGTTCCCCTGTACACTATACTTTTTTAAAAAATCAAAATACAGATTTTAAAACTATAAAAGGTAAAATTGTTAATNCTTATAATGATTTATTTNCAGTTGCTTTATTTTTAAAAGTTGATCAGAAATTTAACTTGATTGATTTAACAGAGTCTGATGATAATGGTTATTTTTCGTTTAATCATTTAACTGATTCTAAATATGTTGCTGTTGCTATATTTGATTCATTTGACAATTTAGATAATGATNTAAAAACAAAAAAATATGGTTTTATATCAAAAAATTATCTTGATTTNACTTCAAAGGATAGCATTTTCACNGAAATTAAAATAGATCAACCACTGGAAAAACTATCAATTAAATCNTTTAGGCAAATAAACAATAAATTTGGTTATGCATTGCTTGATAATGGTTTAGAGTACCCTTTTTTCATACCAGATAATAATAATTTTGGCGACTCAATAAATATCAGTTTAAATTTATCAAATAGATTAGAGAGGTATAGCACAGGGCAATTTATGGCATCATATATAAACATCATTGATACTATTCCACCAAGTATTATTGAATCAAAATATGATCAAGGTTCTTACAAAATTATTTTTGATGAGCCGATTTCAAAGAATGACAAACCNCCTNTATTATTTAATAAATTAGATANCGTCATAAATACTATTAATTATTCTTTTTATGATTCTTTTACTTTAGAATTAGATAATGATATTTNTGGTGATATATACATATGCAANATACATGACAATNCTTTAAATAGTAATAATGACACTTTAAAAATAAGTAAAGAAAAAATAGATGTTCAAAATATCATTGGAGGAAATATTTTTGGTACTGTTAAAAATATTGCAGAATATCCTGTGGTTGTAAACATCAAAAGTAGCGATTTAAAAATATCAAATTATGAATTTGTTGATTCATTAGGTAACTTTACATTCAAAAATTTACCACCAGATTTTTATGTATTTGAAGCATTTGAAGTTATNGGTGATTATAATCAATACGAATATTTTAATGGAAAATGGAATCCATATCAACGAGCAGCTAAATTTGGGTATTACAATAAACCTTTAGAGGTAAGAGCTCATTGGGATATAAAAGATTTAATAATTGAAATCAAATAGNATGAGTCCAAAAAAAATTTATGAAAAATTACTTNTAATTTCAGATAAGCTTAATATNAAAATTATTAAGGGAAAAGGAAATTTTAAGGGCGGTAGTTGTGTTTATAAAGAAGAAAATATAATTGTTTTAAATCATAATAAACCTTTAGAGGTAAGATTAAAAAATTTAGCATTAAGTTTGTTAGANTTTGATTTAGATGCAATTGATATAGATGTTAAAATGAAACAAATCTTAGAAGATTACAGNATGTTTAAGGAAATTTAATGAAAAAAAGTTTTTTATGGGCTCCATGGAGAATGGATTATATTTCTAATCCTAAAAAAGAAAAAGATATTTTTATAAAAAAAGCCAAATCAAAAGATGATAGAGAAAATCTTGTATTGTATAGAGGCAATAATGTTTTTGTAGTCATGAATCTTTACCCATATAATAATGGGCATTTGATGATTGTACCNTTTGAAAAATATGATGATATGACTGATTTAGATGATGAAATTTTNTTTGAGATTATTTCAACATCAAAAAAATGTATGAAAATTCTTACAAGTAAATTTCAGTGCCAAGGATTTAATTTTGGTTTAAATATGGGAAAGGCAGCCGGGGCAGGTATTGATGATCATCTTCATTTTCATGTAGTGCCTAGATGGTCAGGAGATTCAAACTTTATGCCTGTTATTGGGCATACTAAAATTATTATGGAAAATCTTTNTGATACCTATGATAAATTGAAGCCTTCTTTTGATTTATTAAAATAATTATAAAAATTCTTTTATATATTGATTTCTTTATATAATTTTATCGGCCTGAAATTTAAATTTTTCCGGTATAGCTCAGTTGGTTAGAGCAGTGGACTGTTAATCCACGTGTCCCTGGTTCGAGTCCAGGTACCGGAGCTTAAAGCCCTTCTTTCGAAGGGCTTTTTTTTATTAACTCACTGTTGTATTACTATGCTTAATTATCATAAATTATAATATGAAATATAACTTAAAAATAATATTATCATTTTCCTTATGCCTTTTTCTATTTGCATGCATAGATAAAAAAGTTGTAGTTGATAAAGACACTAGCGCAATTATTTTTTATGAATCTGGTACTATTTCTAAAAAAATTAATTTAAATGATAAAGGTTTGATTGATAATATTCAGACCTTCAAAAATAATAAATTAGAATCTAAATGGATTGCTGACAACACTAACCTTAATCCGTTTTCAGAGTATTATGGTAATGGACAAATAAAAGTTAAAGGTTTTTTAAAAAATAATCAAAAGCACTCCTTGTGGAGCTACTATGATAGAGATGGACATCTATTAATTGACAGGTATTTTAATTATGGNGAACCTACAAGTATNTGGATTTGGTATGATAAATATAATAATCATGATGTTGATAAGTATGAGCTATATGATGATAAAAGGGGTGACGGTTCTATAACNCGATATTTTCAATCTTCCAATATTAAGGAAATTAAAACTTATACGAGAAATCAATTAAATGGTGAATATTCTTTATACTATGATAACCCAAACAATACTCTTAACATTAAGGGTGANTATTTACTTGGTTCAAAAATNGGCAACTGGGAAGTGTTTGACTTAGAAGGTAACTTTCAAAATTATTTTGAATAGTTTTGTAGATTATGCTTGAAAAAATACTTTCTCTATCTACTATATATTACAAAGAATTAATCATTATTATTTTAGTTGCAGTTTCTGTTTTATATACCAAAAATAGAGCTGTAGCTATGGCTATTTGTACAATATTATTATTTTATTATTTTTACATGATTTTTTTTAGATTATGAAAAAGAAAGAAATTGAACACCCTAAACTTTACTTTAATTATATTCTAAAGAATAATGAAATTGAGTTGTCTTATTATTCAAATAAAATTGATAATTCTGGAAAGCGTATCGCTCAAAAGGAAAATTTAAGTACAGATAAATTACGTACAAAGAATCTGTTAAAACATTTGAATGAAATTGAGTATAAAAAACTATTAATATATATTTTAAGGCAAGAAAAAGTTTTAGAATCATATCNAAGAAAAGGTTTTAAAGAGCATTACAGCATTGTTAAGGAAAGTTTGAATGTCATGTATGAATTTAAAAATCAATTTAAGAAAGTAAATAACTATGAATCTTGAATGGTTATATTCAAATCTTACATGGATTATCNTTGTATTAATTGTTTCAACAATAATTTTATTTTTATTTCCTGTAATTTTAGGTGCAGATCTTCTTAAAAAAAGTAAAAAGAAAAAATAATGGATACTTTATATATAGGTTTAGTAATGGCAGTAATTTTTTTGGCTATAACCGTTAGCCAAATTTTTACACTTCAAAAAGAGGTAAGAAAATTAAAAAGCATAACTTCTTTTTTAATGAAAGAGATTAAAAATAAAAGGACTNANNATGAATGATGNAAATGAAAATATAGTTGATGAAAAAAGTGAGTCAAGNAGGATTTATTCACTTTTCTATTCTTTCTTTCTTATACCNTTAATGATAGTTGTTTTTGGGATTTTATTTTATCTGCTATTTGCAGTGATTACAGAAGAACCAACGGACATAAATCAGCTTCTTATTAAATTAGAAACAGGCTCAATAAGAGATAAAGCAAACGCTAGTTATAGAATGAATAAGTTATTTTATAATGATCCTACAATATATAATTCAACTTATAGAGAAAGAATTATTAAAATTCACAACATGTCNAAATCAGAACTATTGCAAGATAATACATTAAGAATGCATACAATTATGATAATGGGAAATTCTGCTGATACTACTTTTGGTTCTGTATTAGTAAAAGAATTAGATTCAGAAAANGAGGAATTTAGAATAAAAGCAATTGAGGCATTAGGTAAGTTAAAATATTTTAATTCTTCTGACTCAATCAAGGAATTTNTGTCATCTGAAAATAGCTTTTTAGAGAAGTTAGCAGCAGCAGGTAGTCTAGGNAACATAGGCAATAAGAATGTTATTCCAGAATTAGTTTCACTTATAAATAGATGGCCTTCAGATTGGCTAGATTCAGATGGNCCAGAATTGAGATGGGAAGCAGCATTAGCTCTTTTAAAAATGAATTATTCAGATCAGAAAACACAAAATATTATAAACAATTTATTGACAAGATCTTATTATGAATCATACCAAGAATTAGATGAGAATACTGTAAATTTTGTCATTTTAAAGATATTAAATATTTTATACTCCATAGATGATTCTGACTTATTGTTACCATATTATGATAAGCTGAGCATTTTATCTAANAGTGANCCAAATCTAGAGATTAGAAATTTTGCTAAAAAATCATTAAAAGTGATTCAATAAAAATTCTAAAATTTTTTACTGATTTTGATTGCCTAAGTATTTCAAAAAACTTTAAATTAAAGGTCTATTAATGAAAATAATTTTAGAGAGAAATGGCAAAAGATAAATTTATTCCAAAAGCCTCTGTAGGTGATAAACAAGATACACAGATATCTAGAGGTAAATTCATATCAGTTTTATCTGTAGGTTGGTTAGCATTTGTTGCTGGTGTTGGCGGCTTTTTTACCGCCCTTGGTAGAATGTTCTTTCCAAATGTAAGCTTTGAACCACCAATGGAATTTAAGATAGGTTATGTTGATGATTTTGAAGTTGGTAAAGTAGATTTACGATTCAAAAAAGAATATAATGTATGGGTTGTTAGAGATAAGGAAAGTATTTATGCTCTATCAACTGTATGTACTCATTTAGGTTGCACACCAAATTGGCTTGAAGCAGAAAAGAAATTTAAATGTCCATGTCATGGTAGCGGATTTAGAAGTTCTGGTATGCATTTTGAAGGGCCTGCACCTAGACCTTTAGAAAGATTTAGAATTTTTCTTGCTGGTGATGGACAAATTGTAGTGGATAAAAACAAAAAATTTAATTTTGAAAAAGGAGAATGGACTAGACCNGAAGCATCTCTTAAGGTTTAGTTGTATTTAATATGGAAGAAGAAAANAAGCAATCGTTGTTTGATAAGTTATTAAATTCACAACTTTATAAATCTATAATTCGATCAGGAGTTCCTAGAACTAGAAGACAAAGAATGTATGCTGTTTTAGGTAATGTTTTTTTACATCTACATCCAGCNAGATTGCCTAGNCATGCNGTCAAGATAGGTTATACTTGGTGCATGGGTGGCTTATCTTTTTTTATTTTTGTAGTTTTAACAATTACCGGTATTATGTTAATGTTTTACTACAGACCTACTGTAGAATACGCTTTTACAGACATTATTGATTTAGGTGAACAAGCTCCATTGGGTATAATGCGGGAATTGCATAGATGGGGTGCACATGCAATGGTATTAACTGTGTGGCTACATATGCTTAGAGTTTTCATGACAGGTTCATATAAGCCGCCAAGAGAATTCAATTGGGCAGTTGGTGTTATATTAATGACCTTAACAATGTTTTTAAGTTTCACAGGATATTTACTTCCATGGGATCAATTAGCTATATGGGCAATTACTGTAGGTACAAACATGGCTCGAGCACATCCATTTATTGGAAGTGAGGGACCTGGAGCATCCTTGCTAACTATAGGAGACTTAAATTTAGTTACTACTTCCTCAGATGTTAGATATGCCTTGTTAGGTGGTAGATTTGTTGGAGAAGCTACATTGTTAAGATTTTATGTATTACATTGTATTTTTGTTCCATTTATTGCTATGATATTTATGGCTGTACATTTTTGGAGAATTAGAAAAGATGGAGGTATATCAGGGCCATTATAAATTGGTTGATTAAATTAAATGTATAAATTGTTTTCATTCATCATTTCTTTTTCATTTCTTTCTGCAGCAGGAGCTGGAGTTCCTTATACTGGCGAATCTAATTCTTTATTAATGGCATTTAAAGAGTTTGTTAATATAGTTTCAGAACCTATTATTTCATTTACAGTTTTGACCTTAGTTTTTCCATTATTATTTCCACCTACTGATTTTTTTGATAAAATTCATAGAAAGTTGGGTCTGCACTATTTATGGACTAATGCAGGTGGATATTTCATGCTCATAATAACCACAATATTTTTCTATTTAGGTTATACTGATCCATATTTTAGTATTATTTTAAATAAGCCAGATAACTTTCCAATTGTTTTAATGGTTTATACTATGCTTTTTGTTATATGGTATTCGATGAAAAAAGCGTATATCAATGATAAAAGGTTAGAGGCAGGTAAAAAGCCAAGAGAATACAATGATCCTGAAGATAAGGTGCTTGTATGGCCAGATTTNGTATATATTGAATTTATAGCGCTTTTAGTTTTCACTGCTTTTTTAACTATATGGTCAATCGTGCTCTCTGCACCTTTAGAAGAACCGGCTAATGCAGCAGCAACTCCTAATCCTTCAAAAGCACCATGGTATTTCTTAGGCCTTCAAGAAATGTTGGTTTATTTTGANCCNTGGATAGCAGGTATTGTATTTCCAATTTTTATAATATTAGGAACATCAGCTATTCCATATATGGATATAAATAAAAATGGAGATGGATATTATTCTTTTAAGGAAAGAAGAGTAGGAATTTTTATTTTTATGTANGGATGGATTGCTCTTTGGTTATATCTAATTGTGATTGGAACTTTCTTCAGAGGACCTAATTGGAACTTCTATGGACCTTTTGAGTGGTGGGATCCTCATAAACTTGAAGCTCTTAATAATGTTAACTTATCAGAATATGTGTGGGTATTTTTGCTTGGCCAAGAAACTCCAGCCAATATCTTGTTAAGAGAATCCGTAGGCTTCATTCTTGTTTTTGCATATCTTTTTGTATTGCCCTTGGTTTTNAGTCAAACACTACTAAAGAATATGTTAAAAGCATATGGACCGGTAAGGTATACATTTCTATGTTTGTTTGGTCTAACTATGCTTTCTCTACCAATAAAAATGTTTTTGAGATGGTCAATTAACTTGAAATATATTGTGTACATACCTGAATGGTTTTTTAATATTTAGATGAGGTTTATAAGTGGATTATAAAAACGATGAAAGATATTGGGATATAACCTTACTAAATAAATGGTTTGCATTTGCCGCTATCATCTGGACTGTAACTATGATTTGGATGTTTATTGATGATAATGATGATGAGTTTAAATACTATCAAAGTGAGTATTATTCAATTTTAAAAGATAAAACAGAAGCTGATTATGATTTACTATATTCAGAGGTTTCTGATGTTAAACAAAAACTTGAATTAGAACTTGAGAATAAAAAGTCTATATTAGATTCAAAGATGAGTTTAATTGATGAAATCAATGATTCCATTCAAGTAGCTAAAGATCAATACGCTAAGATTAATATTGACTTCAAGGCAACTATTGCAGAAGTAGATGTAGCAAAATATTTAGTTGAAAAAGAAAAGGCTGATAATAAATATAATGAAACATCAGAAGTATATAACACATACAAAAAATACATTAATCAGAGAGATGATTTAAAGAAATCAAAAGAAACATTAGAAATAAAAATTAGTTCTTTTGAGGCGGATATTGAACAATTAAATGCAGATGTTAAAGAAGCGCAGAAAAAAAGAAATAAAGAGTTAAAAAGATTAGATTTATTAGAAAATCAATTAAATAAACTTGATAGAAGTAGGATGTCATTAGCTAATCAAGTAGCAGATATTGTTAGAGATTTACCTATTGTTGATTTCTTAGATCCAAAATTAAAAATTCAGCAAACAGTAGTTTCTGATGTTAAATACGATGTTAACTTTGCTAAAGTTGCTACAGTTGATAGATGTGTAAGTTGTCATATGGGTATTGAGGATGAAAAGTTTGCCAATGAAGAACAGCCATATAAATCCCATCCAAATTTAGATTTAATTGGAGCTTCATCATCTCCACATCCGTTTAATGAGTTTGGTTGTTCTAGTTGCCATTCAGGAAGAAGTAGAGGTACAGGATTTACATCAAGTGTCCATATGCCATTTGATACTGAACAGAAAAAAGAGTGGGAAGATAAATATGATTGGGAAATTATGCATCATTGGTTACAACCAATGTTACCTTCAGAATATAGTCAAGCTGGTTGTTTCAAGTGNCATACTCAGCAGCCATACTTAGAAGGTGGCGACCAATTACAATTAGGTATATCGCTAATTAAACAAAATGGCTGTAATGCATGTCATCATATTGAAAGTATTCCAAAAGATTACAATGTTGGGCCTGATTTAACAAAAGTATATGAGAAGTTTGATAAAGATTGGACTTTCAAATGGATAAAAAATCCACAAAGCTTTAGATATAATACGATGATGCCTCACTTCTTTGAGCAGGATAATAATTCATCACCTGAAATGATCAAAAGAAATAATGCAGAAATTTATGCAATTACAGAATATTTATATAAAGATGAAGATTATAAAAAATCTAATTCTAGTAAGTACTTAGGTGATATGGAAAGTGGTGAAATATTAGTTAATGCTATTGGTTGTATGGGTTGCCATCAAATTGAAGAAAATCCAGAAAATTATACTCCTGAAACAGATGAGTATGAGTTTTATTTATCAAATCATGGTTATGATGCTGAAGAAACTACAAATCATAATCTTCTAGACCAACAGGGTCCTAATCTTATTGGTCTTGGCTCTAAAGTATCTGCAGAATGGTTATATGAATGGTTAAAAAATCCTAAAAATTATTGGGAAAAAACAAGAATGCCTAATTTAAGACTATCAGATCAAGAGGCAAAAGATATCACAGCTTATTTATTATCATTTAGAAATGAAGACTTTGAAAATCAAGAAATTCCTAATTTAACTGATGAATCTTTTAAAGATGAGCTTGAAAATATTGCATTTAGTTGGTTAAGCAAATCTTTTAATTATGTTGAGGCAGAAGAAAAATTTATTGATTTAAAAAATAATGATGAAATCACTGGTTATGTTGCAGACAAAGCAATAAGATATTATGGTTGCTATACATGTCATAATATGGATGGATACGAAGATGCTAAACCAATTGGTGCTGAACTAACTTATGTTGGATCAAAACCATTAAACAAATTTGACTTTGGGCACATTCATGATATCCAACATACAAATTTTAGTTGGATGAATCAAAAGCTTGCAAATCCACGTATATTTGANAGAAGTAAAGTTGTTGCTCCAGAAGATAAATCAAGAATGCCAAATTTTTATTTAACTCAAACAGAAATAGAGGCAATTACAACAGTATTATTAGGTTTAACAGAAAGTCCTAAAATTGAAAGTACTAAGCTTGCTGATTTAGATAAAAGTGTTCAAGAATTAACTGGCTATAAATTAATAAGGCAATATAATTGTTATGGATGNCACGAAATCTATGATGAAGGTGGAAGGATTGCTGATTCAATTAAAGAAATTTTACCTGAGCAACTCCAGGCAGAACATAGAAATTATGCNCCACCAAGCCTATACGCTGAAGGTTCTAANGTTCAATCTGATTGGTTGTTTTCTTATTTACAAGAACCAATTACAATTAGACCTAATTTNCAAGTTCGAATGCCTTCATTTAATTTAAGTGATGATGATTGGAATGCTATTATTGCTGCATTCAAAGATATGGANGACAATGAATTATCATATGAATCNATNCATATGGTTGATGAAAATAGNACAAAATACAGACAAGGTTATGAATTAGTGTCTGATTACGGATATTATGATCTAGATCAAGATGAATGGGTTGATGCATTTAATGAGGGNTCAAGGTGCTATGTATGTCATTTTGAAGGTGATGTACCACCAGGAAAAGATTATGCAATTTCTGACCCTCTAGTTTGGGCTCCAAATTTAGCTCTTTCTAAAGAAAGATTGAGACCTGAATGGATAAAAGAATGGTTAAGAAATCCGCAACATTANATGGAATATACTAAGATGGTTGCGCCNGCTTTATATAATAAATGTCCAGAATGCNTAGACGGCGAATTAACGGATGAACAATATGCNGAATTGAAAGATATATCTGATAATAAAGATAATCCTANTTGGAGATCAGGNGATGATGCTGATTACAGATTGGAAGCCATAACTGATTGGATTTTTTCTGTAGAAGGAAAAATTGATATATCAACTGANATTCAAAATTACTTTGATAAAAATGGTTATATTCATTTTCAAGAAGAAGAGGAAGAAGATGATTGGGGAGATGATGACTGGTAAAGTCTAATCTAAACCATTAACTTTCAAGATATTTTCAATTTTTAACTCAACTTCTTTAGGAAGCCAAGAATCACCACCAAAACTTTCAATCAAATTATTTTGAGGACTAACCAATAAAGATTTAAGTGTGTGGTTAATATCCCTAGGGTCACCTTCATCAATACCACTAAAACCAAGACCGGCCTCCATAGTCAGTTTCAAGATGTCAGTTTTATTTTCATAACTAGATAAAAAATGAATATTTTCATATCCATCAAATATATCTCCATACGCTTTCTTTAAAACTTTTGGCGTATCATAGCTATAGTCAAAACTTATTATAATGAATTCAATATTTGGGTTGTTTTTAAATTGATTGACTAAGTATTGATTTTTTAAAATGACTGCAGGGCAAAAATTAGGCATAGGGCACCTAGAAAAAATAAAAGATATGAACTTTATTTTTTCACCGAAAGAACTTAAACCAACATTATTACCATTCATATCTAAGAAGCTAAAATTAGAAATTTTTTCACCTATTTGAATAACTTCATCNTCTTCAAAAAAATCATCAAAAATTTCATTTTCGTCCAAATCTCTATGACCAACAATATTTATTTTATCAGCCCAGGTTTTGGCAGGAGCATTTTTTCTTTCAATAATATTAAACATAAANTTTAAGCTATCACCTATTTCATAATTATATAAATTNATAGAAGAATCAATATTAAACATCATGGTCATTTCCATCATAAAACCAGGAACCTCATCATGTTTAATCATCATTTGTTGTTTATCTTCAAAAATATCNATTACAATACCTTTGAATGGATATGTTGTTATTGGATTTTCTTGTTTTGAGCATGAAAACAAGAATAAAATTATAAGAAAGATTTTGATCATACAAATTATAATTTAAAAGCCAACCAAANATTATTGATTGGCTTTTAAATTTAAGATACTATTTCTTTTTAGCAGGTCTTTTGAAAGTCATTGTTCCTGCATCAACTGTTTTATCTGCCACTGTAAAACTTTGCTTAAAATTGTCGCCACAGTAACCTTCTTTTTTCATGCTTTTATCCCACTTTTCATGCCAAAAGCATAATTCGTATTCACCTGATTCAAGACCAGATAAATCAATAGAATAGTTTCCATTTTCATCTGTTACACCCCAATAAGGATGATCTAAAACAACAACCCAAGTTTTCATCCATGGATGCACATCACATTTGATATAAAATGGATCTTCTTGATTATCGAATTTCTTAGAAGATGGGTCTGATTTAGCTGGCATTGCAAAATTGAATGCACTATTAACTTTTGACATAGAATGTATATTATGTAAAGTTTTATCACTATTCTTAATTAATAGTTCTTGACCTTCCATTATACCTGTAACATGAGGTATATATTTACAGCCAACTTGATCTAACTCAATAGGNTTAGATGGAACGTNTGCAGAATGTTTTGGATTATTAACCCATACCATAACATTTTGAAGGAAATTATCTTCATTAATTAAAAAACTTTCATTAAATACAGGTCCACTATGAGATTTTCCACATATTGGATCTGCATTCATATTCACCTTTTTAGGTCTAGGAGCTTTACCATCATAAAAAACCTTACCTGTAACTTCTGTAACATCAGCAGCTAAAATTGAAGTAGCAGCAAATGCTAATATTAACCATTTGTTTGTCATCGCATTTATCCTTTTCTTTAAAAATAATTAATAATTATTGCTTAAATTTAAGCTAGTTTTTATTAATCATTCAACAATATTAGTACAAGGTATGTGGACACTAGTTATAATTAGTCACTTTTTAATGTTAATATCATTTATTTTGCTTACAATGTCGGCATTCAAAGGTCATTTTGTGCCATCAATTGGAGGTGGTTTAACATTAAGTTCGTATTCTATAGTTTCAATTATGATATATGTATTTACTCAGTCNCTTATATTCTTTTTAATTATTACAATTAATAAGAGTATTAATACAATTATTTTGGAAAATGATTACAATATTAAAAATGATAGATATAAGTATTANAAGAGAAAAATGCATATTCATACATCTTCTAATATATTAATTATTTCAACTTTGGCAATTTTATTTGGTGCTGTTCATACAGGAATGATTAACCAAACTACACATAATATTTTCTTTATATTTGGTATTATTCATTATGTATACGTTATTTTAATTGAATATAATTGTTTTAAAGAAATAAGTAAAATTATATCTCGTATAAATGAGTTAAATATTAGTAAATTATCTGACGGTTAAATATGTATTATTTAGCAAAATTTTTTGAGTTAATTGGTATTAGTGTTATTACATATAGTTTTTATATATATTTTCCTAACCCAATGACTTATGAATTACTTATCTATGGTTCGAGTTTTTTCATAGCTGGCTGGATTATAGAAAAATTTTTACTAAAAGGTTAATTAATGGATTTTAAAGTAGAAGATCATTTAAAGGCGGTTCCTGAACTGCCAGAGCTNATAAGGACTAAAAAGAATAGACCACCTAAAATGGCTGTTGTTGACGAAGACAACTGTACAGGTTGTTCTGCATGNGTTCCTTTTTGTCCAGTTGACTGCATNGAACCTGTACCNGAAGATAAGTATAATGATGTTTCAATACCACCAGTACAAGTTAGATGGAATGAATGTATAGGTTGTCAAGTGTGNGCTAAAGTATGTGATAAGTTAACATGGAATGCAATAAGAATGATACCTACTAATGCATTTGAAGAAAGATATAATTTTACAGTAGATAAAAAAATAGATAACGGATAAAATATGAGTCACGATAATCATCAAGAATCATTTATTAGAAAATATGTATTTTCAATTGATCATAAATGGATTGGAATACAGTATGGTGTAACTAGTATGATATTTTTATTATTTGGATTTGTTTTAATGATGATAATGAGATATCAGCTAGCATACAATACAAGCACAGGTCTTGAGAAAGATATAATTTCACCTGACATGTATAATGCGCTTGGAGCTATGCATGGAACAATTATGGTATTCCTTGGTGTAGTACCAATGGTAGTGGGAGCTTTTGGAAATTATTTGGTTCCTCTACAAGTAGGCGCACCTGATATGGCATTTCCAAAATTAAACATGATGAGTTATTGGCTTTATTTTGTTGGTGGNGTGATAATGTTAGCTAGCTTTTTTATACCAGATGCCTTACCAGCTCATTCTGGTTGGACATCTTATGTGCCACTCGCGACGCTATCATCAGGACCTGGTCAAACATTTTGGCTTTGTGGAATGATATTTTTAATAGCATCATCTTTATTAGGTTCAACAAATATAATTGTGACTATTTTTCAACTTAGAGTCCCTGGCTTAACATGGATGAGANTACCTTTTTTCATTTGGGCGCAATTAGTGACATCTTTTTTACTACTTTTAGCTTTTCCACCATTACAAGCTGCAGCAATTTTTCAACTATCAGATAGACTTATTGATACTGGATTTTTTAATCCATATGCTGGAGGAAGTGTATTNCTTTACCAGCATTTATTTTGGTTTTTGGCACATCCTGAAGTATATGTTTTAATATTACCTGCTTTAGGTATAGTTGCTGAAGTAATAGCAAATAATATTAGAAAACCATTATGGGGATATAAATCTATGGTATATTCAAGTATATGGNTGGGTTTTATGTCTTTCATTGTTTGGGCTCACCATATGTTTTTAACTGGTATGGGAACAACAATGAGTAGTTTTTTCATGATTACAACTATGATAATTTCTATTCCATCAGTAATTATTTTATCATCATTATTTTTATCTTTATGGGGTGGTTCAATACGATTTAATACACCAATGTTATTTGCATTATCCTTTTTACCAATGTTTGGTATTGGCGGATTAACAGGTTTGCCATTAGGGTTAGCAACGGCTGATATTCATTTACATGATACTTATTATGTAATTGGCCATTTTCATTATGTTGTTGCCCCTGGAACTATTTTTGCAATTTTTGCTGGAATATATTTTTGGTTTCCAAANATTACAGGTAAAACAATGAGNGAAATGCTAGGCAAAATACATTTTTATGGCTCATTTGTTTGTATGAATGGAATTTTTATGCCAATGTTNCTTCAAGGTCTAACCGGCTTATCAAGAAGAATGGCAAATGGTGGTTATGACTATGCTCATGCTAAAGAAGTATTATATCTGAATGAAATCATGTCTATATCAGCTTTTCTGTTATTTTTCTTTCAATTATTTTTCATTTATAATTTCTTTTGGACAATATTTAGAAAAAGATATGAAACAGAGTCGGATACAAACCCATGGAAAGCTACAACAATTGAATGGACAGATACAACTTCTCCACCTCTAGGGCATGGAAATTTTGAAGTTATACCAAGTGTATATAGAGGTGCATATGAGTATAGTGTAGAAGGTCGTGAAAAAGATTATTATCCACAAACAGAGGAATAGATAATTATGGATATTGAAATACCTTATAATGTAGAAGAAAGAAAAGATACTGGATTATATAATAGTAAGCTTGGTATTTGGTTGTTTTTAGCTTCAGAAATCATGTTGTTTGGAGCATTATTTTCAACATATATCATTTTAAGNACAGGNGATCCTTTTTGGATGCTACATGTTAAAGANGCTCATTTGAATATTCCANTAGCTACTCTTAATACAGCAGTTCTTATCTTATCAAGTGTAACATTTGTGATGTCGTGGGTATCTTTAAAGCTTAAAGATTTATCGAAGTTTAAATTTTATATGGGAATNACGCTATTGTGTTCAATTATATTTNTAGTTATAAAATATTTTGAATACACTTCAAAATTTGATGCAGGACATTATCCTTGGACGCATAATTTTTATGCAGTCTACTTTACTATGACNGGATTACATGGTTTACATATTATTGGAGGAATNATTGTAAATGCATATTTTTGGTTACCNGTAGGTTTAAAGATGTGGGATACAGAACCTGAAAGATTTACAAANAGAATTGAAGTAGCTGGATTATATTGGCACTTTGTTGATTTAGTGTGGATATTTTTATTTCCATCAATTTANTTACTATAGGAAAANTTTATGTCTAGTCAAAATATAGAATCACATATTAAAGTTTATTGGAATGTATTTTATGCTCTGCTTGCATTTACAGTGCTTACAGTTGCAGTTTCATACATTCCTTTTGAAGAATACACATTTTTGCCATTTAGTCCAATTTTTTGGATACTATTTGTTGGTTTAACAATAGCATGTGTCAAAGGATATTTGGTNTCTGCTTATTTTATGCATTTAAATGATGAAAGTAGCACNATATATTACACGCTTTTATTATCAGTAATCTTTTTATTTGTTTTACTGTTTATTCCATTATCATGGAGAGCTAGTGCTGAATCTCATTCTTCTGANTATGAGCAGTATGTAAATACTGATAATTATGTAAAATTTATTGAACCTAAACATCATGATAAGGATGATCATTAATATGCCTTCAATAAAACATTTTCATATTCTATTTGTTTTAGCATCAATATGTTTATTTATATTTTTTGCTTACTGGTCATTTAATCAGGGAATAATGTATTATTTCTANGGTTCAATAATTTCAGTTTTAGTTATAGGTTTCTATGGAATTAAATTTTACAGTAAAGTAAAAGAGTTAAGTTTATGATGATTATTTTAACACTTATTTTTATTGATGTACTAGCAGCATGTGCCGTATGCTATGGCAGCCCAGATGAGCCAGCAGTNAAAGCTGTTCAGGCAGGTATTTGGTTTTTGTTGGGAGTAGTTATTTTTGTTTTAAGTAGTATTGGACTTTTCATGTATAACATTGGAAAAAAATCACGGGAATTATAATATGAATTTTATTAAGTCATTTATTGATAGTTATATGCCTCCAAATTATTCTGCACATGGACAACATATTGATACTTTAATATATTGGGTTCATTATTTAATGTTTGTTCTTTTTGTGGGCTGGGGAGCATATTTCATTTATACCTTATTTAAATTTAGGGAATCAAAAAATCCAAAAGCTAATTANAAAGGTGTAACTTCACATTACTCGACTTATGCTGAAGTAGGAATTGTATTNTTTGAAGCTTTTTTATTGATTGCNCTAGCNTTACCTAAGTGGCAAGATTTAAAAATAAATATTGATAAACCTAAAAATCAACCTATAGAAGCATCAATTTTAGACTTAAGAAATAGTTTTTTAGATATAGANGGTGTTGANCAAGATGACATAACAACCTTTTTCCCTCAAAATGAAATTAATAAAGATAANCAGGTAATTCATATTATTGCTCAAACATTTAATTATAATGTTCACTATCCTGGACCAGATGGAAAATTTGGCCCTAGACATTTNGATTTAGTTAATGATGGTGAGGGTGAATATATTGGTTTAGATTGGAGTCATGCAGANAGTAAAGATGATATTGTCTTGCAAGATGAGTTAATACTTGAAGTTGGGAAGCCAGTATTAATTTACTTGACCTCCAAAGATGTTATACATAGCCTGTTTTTACCAGAATTTAGAGTTAAGCAGGATGCTATTCCAGGTCAAAAAGTAGCAATATTTTTTACACCTGAAAAAACTACAAAAGACTTCTTAGAAGAATTAAATCCATCAGAGGAATTTGTATTATGGGATTATATTGCAGATCCTGAAAATTATGATTATGAGTTCTTAGATTTTAATGGTGACCAAACACCAGAAAACAAATCATCCATGAGAGCTGAAATTTTTGATGAAAAGTATGGTAGAGATACTTTCCAGATTGGATGTGCACAACTTTGTGGTAGTGGCCACTCAGCCATGGCTAAGGGTGATATGTTTATAGTATCCAAAGAAGATTATCAAAAATGGTATTTTGGACAAATGTGGGCAAAAAATAGTATTATTGTAGATGATGAAGAATGGGGAGATGATGATTGGTAAACATTAATCTTTATAAAATTTTATATTAAAATGAATAAAATATTAACAATAGATTATCAATCTTCTGATTTAGGAAAAAAATTAACAACTTCTTTAAGAAACACTGGTTTTGCAGTCATAAAAAACCATCCAATTTCTCACAATTTAATTGATTCAATTTATACAGAATGGAAAGATTTTTTTAGTAATGATGCTAAAAAAAACTATCAATTTGATTTAGTAAAACAAGATGGATTCTTCCCCTATTTATCAGAAAATGCAAAAGATAGTAATGTGAAAGATTTAAAAGAGTTTTTTCACATTTATGATTGGGGTAGATACCCTAAAGAATTATCAAATAATACAAATTTACTAATATCAGAATTTAAAAAAATGGCTGATAAATTATTATCTGAGATAAATTTTCATTCACCCAATGATATCAAAAAAGGGTATTCAATGCCTTTAAATGAAATGATTAAAAATAGTTCAACTAATCTGTTAAGAGTCATTCATTATCCCCCATTAAATGATAATATCGATCCATCAGCAATTAGAGCTGGTGCTCATGAAGATATTAATTTAATTACATTATTAGTTGCTGGATCTGAACCAGGTTTACAAGTATTATCACAAGATGGAAAATGGGTTGACGTTTCAACAAGCTCTGATTATATCGTGGTTAATATTGGAGATATGCTTCAAGAATGTTCAGGGGGCTATTTTCCTTCAACTACACATAGGGTAGTCAATCCCTCTGATAAAAATATGTCTAGGTATTCAATGCCATTTTTTGTTCATGCAAGAGATGAGGTGATGTTATCTAAAAAATATACCGCAAAATCATATCTTGAAGAAAGGTTAAAAGAAATAGGTTTAAAATAATTTTTTTAACTTTATACTTATAAAAGATAGCAATACTGCTGCAATAACATCATAAATTGGCATAGCTTCAGAATATAAAAAATTCCATAGAATTACCATTATTAACCAAATGATGTAAACAATAATATGTTTATAATTCTTAATCATAGTTGTAAACAAAAAATCCCTTCATTTCTGAAGGGATTTTAAGTGGTCGGAGACGGAATCGAACCGCCGACACGAGGATTTTCAGTCCTCTGCTCTACCAACTGAGCTATCCGACCAAAATAAAAATTTATCAATACAAATAATAGCCCTAAATTAGAGATGATTAATTTAATATAATAAATATTTTTATGGAAATAATTTTAGCAACACATAATTTAGACAAATGTAAGGAATTACAGGAATCATTAAAAAGTCCAAACATAAAGATTTTAACATTAGCAGATTTTCCTGAAATAGGAGAAATTATTGAGGATGGGGATACTCTTGAACAGAATGCATTTATCAAATCTAGAACTGTGTTTAACTTAACAAAAATACCTACAATATCTGATGACACTGGCCTTGAAGTGGATGCATTAAATGGTGCTCCTGGAATATATTCTGCTAGATATGCAGGAATAAATGCTTCTTACAGTGATAATGTTAATAAAATGCTTAAAGATTTAAAAAATATTGAAAAAAAATTAAGAACAGCCACCTTTAAAACAGTTGTTACTTTTGTAAGTAATGATTTGGAACTTGTTTCTGAAGGAAGCGTAAAAGGTTTTATAACAGAAAAACCATATGGTAATAGTGGATTTGGTTACGATCCAATTTTTTACGTTATAGAAAAAAATAAAACATTTTCAGAAATGAATATAAATGAAAAAAAAGAATGTTCACATAGAGGAAAAGCAATTGCAAAGCTTAGGCAATTATTTAAAGAAAATAATATCTTATAGTTTTTATATTTTTTTTATAACATCTTTTATTTTTACTAAAGAGATAAACTATATTTCAACTGAATATAACTTATCTGCTTATTTTAAATTTTTACCAAATATTCCACATCCATTTGATGAAAATGATTATTTTTATGCCAATTATGAAAATCCCTATTCAGATAATTATCTTAGCATTAACCACACTTATAGAAAAAATAAAAAAATAAAGTCTATTAAGAAATTAAAAAGATTTAAATCTGATATTAAAGCTGGTTTAATCAATAATACTTATATAATCGTTAATACTCACCATGAAAATGATATTAGTATTCCTGTAGTTGTAGATTTAAGTTGGTATTATGAAAATGCAATTACATATAACCAAAGAGCGAAATTACATAAGAAAATAAATAAAAATTTTACATCCAAAAATAATAGAAGAAATATACCAGATGCAGCTTTGAAATTGATCAATCAAGATGTTGGAGGAACAAATGTTGCTCTTAATATTCGAGGTGATATTAGTGTAAATGGCGAAATTATTTTTGAGAATAAGGACTTAATNGCTCTTAATTCAAATGAAAATAAATCTTGGGATATTGATATTGAACAAACGCAACGATTTGATCTTGAAGGTAAAATTGGAGAAAAATTAACCTTAAATGCCACACAAGATTCAGAGGCAGATTTTAATTGGGAGAATGATTTAACAATCAAATGGGAGGGTAATAGAAATGATATTCTTCAACTTGCAGAAGCTGGAAATATCAATTTAAGCTTGCCTTCTACACAGTTTGTAAGTGTTGGTAGTGGTAAAAGTGAAGGNTTATTTGGATTAAAAACAATACATCAGTTTGGTCCACTTGAAGTACAATCAATCATTTCTCGTGAACAAGTCAAAAAATCTGCTAAATCATTTTCAGGGGGACAAACATCTGAGTGGAGTTTTATAAATGATTATAATTTTATTAAAGACAGATATTTTTTTATAGAACAAAAATTTAAAAGTCAATATTACCCCTTAAAAATAAATAATGGTAACCTAGTACATTCATATAATCCTAATGGTATAATCTTNGATTACGAAGTATATAAAAAATCAATCACATCAAACGATGATGGTGTTCTTGATATAGTTTATGGGACAGCATTTATAGACCCTNTGGATTCTACATCAACTCAAATTTCAGGTAATTGGAAAAAATTGATTGAAGGTCAAGATTATGAAATAGATAGATTGTTAGGTTATATAAGACTGAATAATATTAGTAGCCAGGAAGCAGTAGCTATTAGTTATGATTATGGAAATTATGACTTTACTAATGGTACTTATGTTAAAGATTCACTTTTATCTAATGGTACTGACCTTTCATTGATTTTTGATTTCTGTAAAGATCCTAATTTTAATGGAACAGATGAAAACTGTGATGCAGATGGAGATGAAATTTTTAATGAGTTAGGTGATGATTATGACGAGTTAAATAATAACCCTGGTTTTCAACCNCAAGAACCTAAACCAATTTCAATGAAATTAGTTAAGATGGATAGTCCAACCACGCCCAATTATGACACATGGCCACTTATGTTTAAAAATGTATATTCATTAGGGAGTTCAATTTCCGATCTAAATTCATTAGAATTAGACATAGTTTATAATAATGCAGGTTTAGAGGAAACTCATAGTCAAGTCAATAATTTTCAATCCTTTTTAACCATATTTGGTTTAGATACTAGAAATTCAAATGGTGATCAAATTCTAGACTCAAATAATGAATTTTATATTGGTGATGGTAAGATTGATAATAATACAGTTTTAATAAATCCTATTTATGGTGAATTATTTTTACCTAGTCATTTGCCATTTTCGTACGATAATAATCCAAGAACTGATTATGAAGTTGCATGTGATGTTGGTGCAGAATTTCCAGTTTATATCACACCTCAAGAATGTCAAGANATAGGNGGAGTAATTATAGATGAAATTTTTAATTATTCAGATTTTACAAATTCAAATATTTATTGGGGTATTAATAGTGAGGATTTAGAATATTATTTAGATACTGATTTACAAGATCAAAATAATGATTTTTCAATATCAGATGATGGACCCGCTATGTATTATTCTGTTGACAATCAAGAGATTATTAGTGAACATGAATTTATGATTAAATACAAACACTCTTCTGGAAATTCTACAATTGATTTAGGCGGATTTATGATTGTTGAAGGTAGTGAAACTGTCACACTTAATGGTACCATTTTAAATAGAGGTGTTGATTACACCATAGATTATTTTTCAGGCACAGTAAACTTTATTAATTCTGATGCAATGCTCCCAGGTGCAAATATTAATATTACATATGAAGAAAATGAATTGATTTCAGTTGATCAAAAACTTTTATTTGGTACACATTTAAAATATGGTTTTGATTCACAGAATTTTATTAGTGGAGGTCTATTTTATTATGATCAGTCAATAATGGATGAAAATGTTGAAATTGGATACGAGCCAATGAGAAATTTCATATGGAATATAAATGGTAGATATGAAAGAGATTTAGAACGATTAAATAATGTTCTAAATAAAATTTCATTTATAGATGCATCAGCGCCTTCAAAGATTAGTTTTGAGGGTGAGTTTGCAGAAGTTTATCCAAATCCAAATCCTTTGGGACAAGGCTTTTTAGATGATTTTGAAGCATCTAAAAGATCGGTATCATTAAACTTAACTGCTAGAGGATGGAAAACCTCATCAGCCCCTTATGATTCACTTGGAAATTTAAAATCACTTAATTTAAAAGAACAAATGATATGGTACAATCCTTATAATGAAATACAAACTACGGATATATGGCCTACCCAAGAAACATCAAGTCAAGCTGGTAATGCTTATACTAAAACTTTATGGTTGAGACCTTTATTTCAAAATGAAGAAAACGAATTTGAAGCATGGAATGGTATTACCACATCTCTATACTCAAGTGATTATGATTTAAGTAGAAAAAAATATTTAGAAATATGGGTAAATGCTGAAAATTTTGAAGAAGATGAAGTAAAACTACATATAGATTTAGGTCATGTTTCAGAAGATATCAATCAGGATAATTATTTAAATACTGAAGACTTAGATGTTTATGGAAATGGCTGGGGCGATAATAATTTATCTGATGAAGAAGATATAGGTTTAGATTTATGTCCAGATTTATATGAAGATGGAAATGGTGGCTGTAATTGCAAATATAGAGATGATACGTATTCAATAAATATTAATGAATGTACAGCTGATGATGAAAACCCAAACGCTTCATTTGATCCAAATGGAGACAATTGGTGTTACAATAGTTCTGAATGTTCTGATATTAGTTATTATAGGCAGTATAATGGAACAGAGGGAAATGCAGATTTAGGAAGATATCCAGATACAGAAGATTTAGATAAGGATTACAACCTTGATATTAGAGATGATTATTTTACTACAACCATTGATCCAGCTGGTGAAGATTATGATGAGTACATAGCAACAACAAAATGGAAATTATTTAGAATTTTACTTAATGACTTTTCACCTAGAGGCGATTCAACTGCTACTTGGAACGATATAAGGCATGTTAGGTTATGGGTTGACGGAGTTGCTCAGAATAATTTTGAAGATGAAGATAATCCTAGAGCAATAAAAATAGCAAAATTAGAAATTGTAGGAAATGAATGGTTAGAATTAGGAAGTGCGAATATTACGGAAATTGCTTCAATAGAAGATGATGAATTTATCGAAGAACCCTATTTTGCTGTATCAGTTTTAAACACTCACGATAATCCTAATGAATATGAACCTCCTAATGAAGAAGTACANGGAGAATTAGATCAAGTAAGCGGCATTAGAATGAAAGAGCAATCGTTAGTAATGTCCTTTGAAAAGACAGATAATTTTGAAGGTGGGATAGATTCTGATCAAGCAATAGCCATTAAAAAAAGCTTTTCTGCTTTACCAATGGATAAGAAAAACAGTTTTTTTGCTTATGAAAATTTAAATATGTACGTATATGGAGATCAAGATACAATATCTGGAGGGTCTTGGATTCAAGACGAATCAAATGTAGAACTTCTATTTAGGTTTGGTAAAGATGAACAATATTATGAGATTCGACAACCCATATATGAAAAGTGGAATTTAAAAAATCATATTGATATAAATATTAATCAGCTAACAAAATATAAGCTTCAGATTTCCTTAGAAGAATATGAAGATACAGGTTTAGATGGATGTTTTAGTTTTGCTGAAGATGGTTATGGTTCTTGTTTAGATACTTTATCTTTTTCGTATATATGCGAATCTAANGAAAATTTTGATATAGAAATTAATCAAGATAGATGTAACGATTATTTAATGTTACCTGAAAATTCATTTTTGAGAGATTCATTTGATCCAAATAATGATGATTTTATTAGTGAACCCATTAATGGTAATGATATTAATATAAATGGTAGAACAGAAAATAATTATCAGTATGATTGTTTGGAACCATATTGCAATATTTCTTCAGATGATTATGTTGGAGAACCATTTATTGATTTAAATGAAAATTTTCAATTTGATCCTCCACCAGCATTTTATGATCCATCAAATGATGTATGGGTTTGGAATGAGAATATTCAAAATGTATGTAATTATTGTGATGAATTAAGAATTAAAGGNACTCCATCTATAAATAATATTGAATTTATTTTGGTTAGTATTTTAAATAATACTGATCAAACTATATATGGTAATGTATGGCTTGATGAGCTTCGTATGACTGGCGTTAAAAAAGAAAAGGGACAAGCATTTAGACTTAAGAGTTCTATGAATTTTTCAGATTTGTTAAGTATCAATTCATCATATGAACAAAAAGATGGTGATTTTCATTTACTACAAGAAAGATTAGGAACTGGGGATAATCAAAGGTCTATAGCCTTATCTGCAAAATTATCAACAGGAGAGTTTTTACCCAATGAATGGGGAATTAAAGTTCCAATTAATTTAAATTATAATTATGATATATCATCTCCAAAATTTTATCCTGGCAGTGATATATTATCTGGAGGATTAGATAATGCACCTGAAGAAATAAAAACTATCAATGAAAAGAAATCTATTTCCACATCATTTGATAAAAATTCAAAAAGTGAAAATTTATTCTTAAAATACACTATTGATAAAGTTAAGTTTAACTTCTCATTTATAGATAGGTATAAATCTACTCCAACAGTTGCAAGTGAAATTTCAAATGATATATCAATTTCAACTAGCTATGATTACAATTTTTCAGATAAAAATTTCATACAACCATTTGAAATTTTAGATTTTATACCTGTTGTAGGAAAACAAATTTCAGAAACTAGGNTATATTGGTCACCTGAAAACTTTTCTACATCACTTAATNTNTCTGAACACAATAAAATAAGTACGCAAAGAACAGGTTCAGTAACTCCAACTTATTCATTGAATATGGATAGAAAATACAAGTTGAATTACAGAGTAACAAAAAATATTAAGTTTAGCTTTCAAAGAGATTTAAATAGTAATTATGATGATATATTTTTACCAAATGGACAAGATTTATCTTCTAATATTTCTAATGTATTTTCAGGGTTTTTCAATAAAAATGGTGAAGGTTTTGGTTTNGTTAAAAGTAAATCAGAAGGATTTAGTATTAATTTCATTCCTGATTTTATGGATTGGTTAAATCCAAATTTAAAATATTCATCATCATATTCTTGGTCATTATCAAGCGATCAAAATTCAGCTAACATTGGCTCTAATGGTAGCTTAACTAGTTCTGTTGGATTTTCACTAACTGAATTAGTTGAAAATTATTATAAACCAGAAAAATCAAAATCCAGTAGTAGAAGAAGAGGTAGAGGTTCAAGTCCAAACTCAAAAGATGAACCTAAAGAAATTACTAACCCTATTATAAAATCTATATTTCAATGGGCCCATACATTTTCAGAAAGATTTTCTAAGATAAATTTAAATCATACTTATAAAGTTAGTAATACACATGGCAACATTTTAGTTAATGAAGATCCTAACTTTTATTATAGATTTGGCCTTTCTACAAATCCACATAGTGGTTCAATAGCATATAATGATAGTAGTGGTTCAGTAAATTCATTTTACAATCAATACACAAATGACTTTAAAATCAGCACAAATTTAAGTTTAACCAAAAAAATACAAGCAAGTTTAGATTTTAGAGATAATCGAGTTTTAACTATACAATCTTCATCAGATCCCACAGAAAATATTTCTAGGACCTTTTTCCCTATTGGAATAAGAGGTAATGAAGGCTTCCCAATTTTTAATTGGAACATAAATTGGAGTGGTGTTGAAAAATTATTTTTCTTAGATAAAATATTTAGATCAATAACTCTTCAACATACATTCAATGGAGATTATAATGCTAGTTACAAAGATGGGGAGCTTTTGACATGGGGTTATAGTCGAAACTTTTCACCTTTTTTAGGTTTTACTGCTAAGACAAATCATAAAAATCCATATACATTTAGAATTAACTATATTAGAACATTATATATTACAAATAGTGGAACATCAACTGAACAAAAACATACGAATCAATTAAATGGAAGGATAGATTTTAATAGAACTGGTGGAATGAGAATTCCAATATTCTTTTTTAGAGATTTTAANATTGAAAATGATATTAATTTTGGTATTGACTTAACTTACGATAATTCTGAAACATTAATGACTTCTGTAATAATAAATGATGATTCTGATTTCAACCAGCAAGATTTGTCAAAAACATTATCAATTAAGCCTAGNGTAAGTTATAGTTTTACTAATTATATAACTGGAGATTTTTATTTTAACTATATTTATACAGAAAATAAAACTACAGGAAGTACTGAAGAAAGAGATTTAGGTTTTAATGTAAGAATTAAAATCAAAGGATAAATATGATATATATAATTTTAGTAAATATTTTGTTTTGTTTTTCAATGGAGTTTAATTCTGATAGTGCATTTAAATATATTGAAAGGCAATGTGAAATTGGGCCTCGCTATCCTGGAAGTTTAGGTCATAAAAAACTTATAAATTACTTAAATAATCATTTTTCAACTTATGCTGATACAGTTGAAATATTTAATGATACTATTTTGCATCCTGTAACAAATGAAGAGATAAGTATTTCTAATTTATTAGTAAGGCATAATCCATCATCAGAAGATAGATATTTATTTATGGCTCATTTTGATACTAGAGATAGAGCGGATAAAGATTTAAATCCAAAAAATTTCAATACACCCATTATGGGAGCAAATGATGGAGCAAGTGGTGTTGCTTTATTAATGGAGTTATCAAAAATCATTCATAGTAATCCTTTAAAGAATATAGGTATTGATATTTTATTAGTTGATGCTGAAGATATGGGAACTTCAGGTAATCCACATGAATGGGGATTAGGTACTCAATCATTTGTAAAAAGTTATAAAGGACAGCTGCCTAAAAGTGCAATTTGTGTAGATATGATAGCTGATAAAAATCCAATCTTTAAAATAGAGGGATTTTCATATCAGTATGCGAAAGATTTAGTATATGAAATATGGAATCTTGCTCATGAATTAGGTCACAAAGAGTTTGTTTGGCAACTAACACACCCAATTTATGATGATCACTATTTTTATTATAAAGGGACCAATGTACCATCAATTGATATTATTGATTTTGATTATCCACATTGGCATACTATTGATGATACTGTAGAAAATTGTTCACCAAAAGGATTGAAAATTGTTGGTAGTGTATTATTAGAATATATATATAGAAAAGACATAAGATGATAAATGTATCTCAAAAATCTTGGTTTAGCCTATCTTTAGAAATTAATGATTCAGTTAATTTAGATTTAATAAATTTTAAGTTTTATAATTATTTAATAGGATCAACCGAAATAAATGGGAAATATATTTTTTATTTCGAATCAATAAATAAAAAATTTGTTAATAAAATATTAGATTTAGAATTAAAAGAATATAATTTTGAAATTGAAAATTTAAAATATGAAAATTGGCATAAAAAATATCAAGATAGTTTTAGACCTATAGATATCAATCAAAGTTTAAAGATTGTTCCACATTGGTATGATATTGAGAGTAATTCCAAAATTGATTATATTAGAATTATACCTGGTATGGCTTTTGGAACAGGTCATCATGAAACTACCCAGTTAATTATTCAATTTTTACTAGATATAGTAAAACCTGGGTTTAAAATTTTAGATTTAGGTGCAGGTAGNGGAATACTAAGTATTGCTGCATTGAAGTTCGGAGCTTCATATGTTAAATCAATAGAATATGATCAAGATTGCGAAGAAAATTTTTTAGAAAATATGGAGCTAAATAATATAGACTCAAATTATGATTTGGAAATAAATGATGTATTGATAAATAAAGATTATGATTATGATTTGATAGTGGCAAATATTAATAAAAATGTTATTCTTGAGTTATTGCCTAATATTCATCAATACAAAAAAAATAAAAGTAAAATTATTTTATCTGGTTTGCTAATTGATGATGAATTAGACTTAAATAAATTATTAAATCAGTTACAATTTAAAGTAATAGATAAGTTAAAAATGGGAGAATGGATTTGTCTTATTATAGAATAAGTTTATTTACATTTATTTGCACTTTATTTTTTGCATGTGTCAATGATGATATTGAAGGTAGTTCAGCTACAAATGATTTTTTTTATAATAATATAGCTGCATTTCATTCAGATTATAATAGTAATAATTACAATCTAACAATTTATTTAGAATTTTTAGATGTTATAGATAACATAGATTCTATTACAGGAAAAATTATGCATAATAATATAGTTTACCATGAATTTGAATTAACTCTTGAAGATATTAATTCTAAAGTATATACATATGAATCTTTTTTAGTTGATGAAAACAATATACCACTTTTGTCTGAAGATATTTATTTGTATGATTTAGAAATAGCAATTGAGTTTTCAGATCAAAATATTTATTTTTTTGAAAATGAATTAACTACATCTATCGCGCCAGAAATTTTAGAAATAGATATTCCATCATCCTACCAGATAAATCAAACTGAATGGACAGTGTTAGACTTAACTTTAATAGTAAAAGATTTAAATTTTTTAAATAATATTGAAAAAGTTAGATATGAAATTAAAAGAACACTATTAAATGGATGTGATGTTGATTGCGTTATAGATGATAATTGTAATCAAGATATTATTGAAGATAATTATATATCTGACCAAACATGGGTCTTTAACTATTTAGAATCTATATCTGATACTACATTTATTTATAGTGAAGAAATTCTTATAAGGCCTATTGATGGATCTGCTTTTTATGAAGGAGAAGAACTTATTTTTAATGAAACTGATTGTGGAAGAACCGGCATTATTGAATTTAAATTTATAGTTGAAGATAGAGATGGTCTAAAAGATGAAATTGATGGAATACTATTGGAGTTAATTGAATGAAATTTATAAAATTTCTTTTATTATTTAATTTTGCACTAACTTATAATTTTGAATTTAGTTTNAGTGATAAGTTTCAAAATATTGAATTTAATCGTAATAATGTTTATTCTGATTTATATAGTAATGCAATATATGAAATAACAAATGACAATTTTGAATCACAAGACACAATATGGTTAAGAACTGGTGCAGGCTTATCTTTTATTACTTTTTCAAATAGTAATTCACCTTTGTTTAATTCTATTTTAAATGAGAATTTACCTGAGGGTGGCACACCTGCATATATCATAAAAAATAATTTAATTGCACTCTCAGGTGCGAAATCTATTTATCAAAATAATAGATATCGACCTATGGGCACAGGAATCTCATGGTCACATGANAATGGAAGTACTTGGAATTATATNAATCAACCTTTGGACAATTCTGAATCTTCATATACTTGGATAAGCTGGGGAGATCAAGATAGTATAAAATTTAAATCAATTAATACNCAAATTTATAATGTATCATATGATATAGANGAGTTTAATGGTTATATTTATGCTACAAGTTTTGCTGGTGGTTTACGAAGATTTAACTATAATAATTCTAATCCTGAATGGGAACTCATACCTCTTCCACAAGATAATCAAACAAGTTTATTTTGTAATAATATTGATACAGAAAATTATCAGTATAATCCTGTTGATCCTCCTGATGGTAATGATAATCACAAAGCTTTTTCAGTATTTATCGATGAAAATATAATTTGGGTTGGTACTGGAGATGGTATTAATAAAGGAATCATTAATGAAGAAAATGATTGTATTGACTGGGTTCATTATAATGAAAGTGATGGTATGGGGGATAGATGGATTATTGGTATTAGAAATCAAACTTTAGAAGATGAAATAAATAGATTATGGGCAGTAAGTTGGGATCCATCNCTTAACAAAGCTATCCCCCATAAGTTAACATTTACTGAAGATAATGGATTAACATGGGATTATACTTCTTTCTTTGAAGGTATTGGTGCAATTGTATATGATTTAAATTTTGATGGTGATACAATTTTTGCTTCAACAGATAAAGGTTTGTATAAAAATGATGGAATTAATTTTGAATTATGGATACCTTATCAAATACAAGATCAAAGTCAAAGTATTTTAACAGATATTATATATAGTTCTAATGTAAATGAAATTAATGATGATAAGTTTTTATGGGCTGGTTCTCCAGATGGACTTTTTTATAGCAACGATGATGGTTATAATTGGACCATGTATAGAACATGGAACAAAACAAGTAGTGANTTAAATTTTTCTGCATATCCTAACCCCTTTTATATTAATGAAGGTTTTAATTTTGTTAGGATTGTTTATGATAATAATACAGGCCTAAATCCAGAATTAGATATTTATGATTTTAGTATGCAACATATTATAAACATAGATAATGTAGAAATAGTTGGAGATAGTAGACAGTTTATATGGGATGGTAGAAACAAAGTTAATAATCAAGTTTCAAATGGTGTTTACTTTTGCAGGTTAAATCTTAATGGAACATATCATTGGACAAAACTTATGGTAATCAAATGATTAATAGATTTATAATTATTATTTTACTTTGTTATCTTTATTCATCACCTGGNACAAGTTATGAATATGGTCATAGTGCAAGATCTGTGTCATTATCATCATCTTTAGTTGCTGATGATTATACTAATCTAAATTCATTCANCAATCCTGCATCACTAAATCAAAGTAAAGGTAAAATATATGGTTTATCTTATTTTATGATGTCATTAGATAGATCTCTNCAAACATTTTATTATTCACAAAATTTAGCTGGAAATGCTGGCTTATCAGCTGCAATTTTAAGGACTTCATCAGGTGAATTCATGGGAAAAGATTCATTTAATAACCCTACAAATGAATTATCAAATACGGAATATTATGGTTTATTATCTTTTGGAGTGGGNACAAAACAAGGAACTGGAATTGGTTTAAGTATGAGAATCCATTATGCAAATTTATATGTCAATGAAACTCATATTGATAAATATACTGGAAATTCTATTACTTTAGATTTAGGAGCAATAATAAATATTAATGAAAAATTTCGAATTGGATTTAAGTTTCATAATTTTATAAATCCTTATTTAAATTGGGATATTGATAGGGGTGATGGATTATCNAATTCATATGAAGAAATATATCCTGCAATTATTTCATTAGGTAGCATGTGGAAGTTTAGTCAAAAGTCTAAATTATTTTTACAACACGATTCTTCAGACGAAATTATTGATAAAACAAAAATTGGGTATGAATTTTTAGGTTTTGAAAATTTTGCCATTAGATGTGGTTACGATTTGAATAAAAATATAAGTTTAGGCTTTGGTTATAATTTTAATATTAATCAGCTTCCAATCTTATTAGATTATGCAGTCGATTTAGGAAATCAAGGTGAAGGTTTAAGTCATTTATTTACATGGAGTATAGGATTAGATGAATAAATTTATAATTATATTTTGCGTACAATATATTTTTTCATTTGGTGTTGAAGCTATTTCTTTACCTCATAATGCATATGAAGTTGCATCTTCAAATAGTGGTTTGGCAAACTCNCAAAATATAGGTCTAAATTTCTCTAATATTACCAATACAAGTAGGGGTTTCAANGTATCATCAATAAATTGGTATCAAAATATCAAAGGTGGAAATATTGAATTTAATTGGAATAAAAAAGGTAATCACTACATTAGTCTGTTTAACTTATCCGCAGATGATATTGACTTAAGGTATATCACACCCTCTGAAAATCCAATTGATGTATTTAGTGTACATCACATACTTTTTTCTTATGGTTATGGAATGAAATTAAATCAAAATAACCGATTTGGAATAAGAGCAAACTTGGTATATAATCAGCTATATACTGATGAATCCACAGGATATAATTTTGATTTTGGTTATTCATATGACCCTAATGATAATTTATCAATTGGCTTTGCTATAAATAATTTAGGCTCAGAAAAAACAAAAAATAAATCTTTAAATTATCCTGTTGAGGCTGGAATTGGAATTAGCTATCAGATTAAAAATATAAATTCTACATTTCATTCAGATATAGTATACCATGAATCGCTTAAAGAAGATATAGCTTTAAGGCTAAGCTCATCAACTAAAATTTTAAATTTTAACTTTATAACCGGTCTTTACAAAATTAAAGATAAAGCTGAATTTTCTTGTGGTGTATCATTTAAATATAGAAAATTTGAATTTGATTANGGAATATCATTTCATCAAGCCTTAGGCTCACCTTATATTTTTTCATTAAAATATGATATTTAATTAAGCATTTTGTCTTATATTAAGTGTCCAAATAAATTTACTATTTTCAGGAGATAACGATGCAAAATTTTATACTTTCATTATTTTTAATTTCTTTTTCTTTGGCAGAAACTTATAGCTGGGAAGATGGNGGAACCATTNTAGGNTCTTATGGTAATTTAGCTAATGTAGAAAATGTAGGTGAAACAGATGGTGTTGTTCCTTATGATGGGGACTATATGTTAACTGTTTCAGAATCACCTATTGATGGTACTCCTCAAGCATTTATTGCATGGGTAACAGATATATCTGAAGGTGATCAAATAACAGCTTGTTTTTATGGCTATGATACAACAGCAGGTTCTTCTCCTTCAATGAGAGTTTGGGGTAGCTGGACAGCAAATGATGATATTAATTCTTATGCGGGATCTGCAGATGGTAATGAAGAATATACNGATGGTNCAGGCTGGGATCAAGTNTGTCANACTTTTTCAACTACACAAGAAAATTGGGAGTCNGGTGAAGCACTTGTTGTGCAAGCTAGGTTATACAGTAGTTCATCAGGGCCNGACCCAACTAAATATTTTATTGATTTAGTTTCTATTGAAACAAACTCAACCACAGCTACAATTAACTTTCCTGCTCCAGTTGAAGGCTTAATCGCAGATGCGGGTGATAATCAAACTGTTGATGCAGGATCAATTGTAAATTTAGATGGATCAGGGAGCCTAAATACAAATGGTGATGTTGCCGCTTATTTTTGGGAGCAAACTTCAGGTGTTGCAGTTAATTTAGATGATGAAGAATCTATGATGCCAAGCTTTACTGCTCCAAATGAATCAACAACAATAAATTTTGATTTAACAGTTTATGATACTAATGGTAATGAGGCAACGGATTCTGTAACTATTACAGTTATTGCTTCTGCTGGAACGCTTACGATTGCTGAAGTTCAAGGTGAAGCAAGTGCATCACCATATGCAGGACAGGTCGTCACAAGTAGTGGAATAGTAACTGGAAGAGCAGAATTTGGTTTTTTCTTACAAGATGCATTTGGTCCATGGAATGGTATTTGGATAGTAGACTTTGGAAATGCATCTGTAAATCTTGGTGATGAAGTTGAAGTTACTGGACTAGTTGAAGAGTACTATGATTTAACTGAAATAGTTATTGCTGATGGGGGTAGCTATAATGTTGTTTCAAANGGAAATGANTTGTTTGANTCNGTAAATATTAATCAAGGTGAAGAACAATATGAGTCAGTATTGGTTACAATATCAGGTACTTGCGATGGACCTCCAAACGAATATGGTGAATGGACATTAAGTGGAAATATGGTTGATGATTTAATGTATTCATTTACACCAGTTACAGGCCAAGAATACACTATTACCGGTCCATTATCTTATTCATTTGGTAATTTTAGAGTACTACCTAGAGACGCAAATGATATATTAGAGGGTATACTTAGTAATACAGAATTGATACAAGATTTTTCAATTATTGAAGCTTATCCAAATCCTTTTAATCCAGAAGTTAATATTAATTTTTCAACTAATTCATCACAATTTATTGAAGTTTCTATTTACGACTTAACGGGCCAAAAAATAGAAATTTTATACAATGGATTTGTTTTAAAAAATACGATTAACTCAATTGTTTGGAATGCAAACAATTTTAGTAGTGGTGAGTATTTTATTCAAGTTAAATCAGGCAATGATTTAGCAACTAAAAAGATAACACTATTAAAATAATTAGGAAATCATTGAAAAAATATATTTTAATATTATTAGTTTCATTTGTTTTTTCAGGTAATGCAGATCATTTAGTTCTTAATAAAGTTTGCATCACACCTGATCAAGCTGAAATGATAGAAATATACAATCCACTTNGTGAACCTGTAGACTTAAGCAATTATTATTTATCTGATAGCAATAAATACTTTCAATGGATAAATGGTGAGTCAATTGGAAATTTTGATTTTTTAGTTAAATTCCCATCNGGTTCAACTATTCCATCAGAAGGAACATATATTGTTACAACTCAGACTAGTGAAGATTTTTTCAATCACTATGGCTACGATTCTAACTTAAGCATCTTAGATGAAAATTTAGAAATTATAGAATACGGTGTAAATCCAAATTTATCAGGCTCCGAAGAAATGTTAGTATTATTTTATTGGGATGGAGAATCGCAAACTGTTCAGGATGTAGATTATTTCTTATGGGGTGATTATGATAAAGGTGTTTTTAAATCAACATCTGATGGGTATACTTTTGATGATACAATTTTAGAAAATCAAAAATTTATNAGAAGTTATTTATCATCTGATTTTTATGATTCTTTATATGTCAGGTTAGATACTGATGAACTTGAAGAAAATCAAAGTCAAGGCAATGGGATAACAGGTCACGATGAGACTAGTGAAAATTTTAACCTTTCTTGGTCAATCCAAGGTATTGAAAAAGAAATGTCTTTTTTAGATATTATTAATGGTGATTATGATTGTGCTGGAAATTCACAAGATGGATGTCCTCTTGGTAGCTTAGATTGCCCAATTGTAAATCCTTCTGGTATGATTGTTGATTACTTTGACATCACTCAGTTTGGCGGACCTCATGCAGTTACCATTGAAGATGAAGAAGGCTTTAGAATTGAGCTAACAATTTGGCCAGATAATTGGGATATTGCCAATGACCCTGAATATTCAAACTTATTAGAACCACCTTACAATAGATATTTTGTTCAGGCCTTAGGTAATGTTTTTGAATATAATGGTGAAAAACAAATTTTAGTTTGTGATGTTAATGACTTTGAAATTTTACAAAGTTACGACATGGAAGGTGAGTTTGATGGTTCCCAAACATTTGATAAAGCAAGTATAAATCCAAGCCCATATGTTTTAGTTCCTAGTGCCAATGAAGTTTTAGATTTCTCATATTCATTTCCATCTAATTCTAGAGTTATAGTAAGAATTTTTGATTTATCAGGAAGGTTTGTTACAACTCTAGTTGATAAATATTATGAATCATCAGGAACAGTTAATAGACAAGAGTTTTATTCNGCTTGGGATGGAACCAATCAAATGGGGCAAGTTCAAATGCCAGGAACATATTTAATGCATATTGAAGCTAGTAATTTTCAAACTGGAAAAACTACTATAGATACAGCACCAGTAGTGATAGGTATTAAAAAATGAAATATATTTTAAGTATANTTTTATTGTCAATATCATTTAGTCAAGTTTTTAGCTCTTATGACTACCTTGGATCTAGAGCTACCGCAATGTCTGNAGCNATCACNAGTGGAGATCATATCGAATCTGGTATATTTCATAANCCTGCTCAACTATCAAATAATTCTGATATAACAATTATAAGTGGTTATAGTAATTTNTATGGATTAGATTTTTTACCATTATCTCATNTGGGAATTTCAANAAATAATTATGCTCTAAGTTTTAAAAATATATCTACTGAGTTTAACGGTAACACACTTTCATCAGAGACTGCATTAGGTGTAGCTAAAGGTTTTAACCTTTACAGTGATAGACAATCATTAATACAAATGGGCTTAAGATTTAATTTTTATAGTTATGATTTTGGTGAAAGCGCAGGTACTGAAGGNGACGGTAGTAATGGTATAAATTTGGGTTCTAGTAATGCTTCTGGATTTGACATTGGTTTTCAAGGAGTTCTAAATAAAAAATATTATGTTGCTTACTATATCAAAAATATTTCTTCTTATATTGAAGGTTCAAGTTTAGGTTTAAATTTACCTAAAACTATGAGTATTGGATTGTCTTATTTGCCATATAAGGACTTAGTTACTAGTTTAGATATTAATCAGTTATCTGGAAACANAGATTCAGAAATTAGATTTGGTATAGAATATAAATTAATGGAATCATTTAAAATAAGAACTGGTTTNCAATCTAATCCAAATAGATTTTCTGCTGGCTTTGAATTTGGAAATATCAAATTAGCTAACTTATATACATGTAATTTTTCATATAGTTTTTTAACTCATCACGTTTTACCTACAACTCATCAATTTTCTTTATCAGTTAATTTTTAATTATGTGTAAAAAATTTATATATTTTTTTTGCATAAATTTTTTATTAGCCTTTAATATTAATTCAGCTACAAATGAAGATTGGGAATCTTTATATCAAGTATTTAGTAAAGATAAGGTAGATTTAATCAGAAATTATATTGATAGTAAAGGTATAATTACTACCATATATGATTTAAATGCTATTGAAGAAATAGATATAAATGATATTCAAAAGTTAAAATCATACATTAGTGTTTCACCAATTAGTACAGAAGCGTCTTTTTCAAAGAGATCATCATATAAAATAGAGAGATGGCTATCATCATCAGAAAATCAAGAAGGTCTTTCTGAAAATTGGCTCGATTTATTTTTTAATCCCATGAATGTAAATAATATGAATTATGATGATTTATATTCTTTGCCAAATCTCAGCCCAATTGACGTTACTGCTGTACTATTACAAAAAGAAAGAGGTTATATAAACGGGACTTTCGAATTAAAAAACTCTCCTGGAATTAGTTATTATGGTTATAAAAATTTACGTGATTTTGTAGGTTTTGATGATGTAGATAATAGTAAAACTTATTTTAGGTTTTCAAGTATTGTTAGAAATTCACCGCTAACAAGCACACCAGACGATGATGCAAGTCTAGTACAATTCTATAATCCAGAAATTCCTCAAGTTTTGTCAAAATGGATTGTTTCAAATAAGCATATATCATCAGGTTATTTATTCAATAGAAATGTTGGTGAAGTTTCTGAAAATAGCACGCAAAAATTTTATCTTTCTTTTAAAAAAATAAATTTAAAATCTTTTTTTAATTTTCAAATTGATAAGTTAGTTTTTGGTAATTTTACAGCATCATTTGGTCAAGGTGTTGTATTTGAAAGCAGTGATTTTTTTAGCCCAAGAAGAACAGGTTTTGGTTTTTCTAAAAGATTAAGCGGTATTCATCAAGATGAAACACGTAATAGTCAGTATACGTTAAATGGTATAGGATTGCAATTATCAAATAAACTTTTAAGGTTAGCTTTATTTGGATCAAAAGATAAAAGAGATGCAATTATTAATGAGGATGGAAGTTTTTCATCTTTAATTGTAATGCAACCAAGACTATCTTATGGATTAGGATATAATGGTGACACTACTGTATTTCATTCCTTAACTAATTCNGTTGAAGAAATAACATTTGGTACAGATATCAGGTTTTCACCAATTATTGGCACAAATTTAGGAATCACATTTTATGAAAGTTTATATGATAGGGTTTTAGATCCTCAAATAAGAGAAACTATAGTTGGGGGGCCAGACCCTGATTATTCTGGTGATACCTATTATTTAACTTATCTTACAAATTCTGCTGACCCTGAAATAGCAGCTATGTATTCAAACTCTTCAAATGCCTCAGGCATATTTAGCACACTTGATGATTTTGTAAAATCATCAAGAAAAGCTCTAGGGTTTAATTTTTCTTCAGTAATTAAAAATATGTCTATACAGGGTGAGTATGGAGCATTGCTTGATGATTATAATATCAAAAATTTAAAGTCTTCACCAAAAGCATCAGTATTAAGTAGCTTTTTCCAGTTTGATAATTTTAACTTACTTTTGTTTTATAGAAATTATGATTTAGAGTATGATAACCCCTATCAAAGGTCATTTTCAAATTACCAAAGATATAAAACTTCTATTTTAGAAGATTCATATTGGCTTGAAGACCCTGTTTATGCATTTTTATATACAGCTAATCCACAACCNCAGGCTGAAGAAGGTTTTTATATTAATTCTAGATATCAATTTCATAGAAATATAACTGGAATTTTACAATCTGATCATTGGACTAGAAAAGCAGATGATGCTAAATATTTTAGAACAGTATTATCATTACAGTGGAGACCAATTTTTAAATATCGAATATACTTAAGACAAAAATGGCAGGCTAGAGGTACTTTTGATATTTTTCATCCAAGTCCATATTATTCTAGAGAAACTAGAATTAGAGTAAAAATGATGCTTTCAAATTANAATGAATTAGAATTTTTATATGCCATGGGATATACAACATTTTCTCCAAGACCTAGGTTAACAGATGGGCCTTCAGGAGAGGATATGGTTATTGGTGATATAGGTTCACCAGATAGAACAATAGGAGTCACACTCAAATATAATGTTAGTGATAAATTTAAAATTAGAACGGGTTCTTTATATATTAAAGGATTTACATGGTATTTTGGGGATAATGACTTTAGAATTTTTGATAGTGAATTTGGAGCTTTTCATCATTGGCTTTCATTTCATAGTTTAGTAAATCAAAGATTATCCTTTAATTTTAAATTTAGTTATACTTCAGACCATCCAATGACAAATATCACTGAAGCACAAACAGAACAAGGTAATTGGATTAATAATCCATGGGTTTCTAACAATCAATTCGATTATAAAATACAGGTAGATTATGCGTTTTAAAATTTTCTTTACAATTATATTTTTAAATTTAATATTAACTCAATCATTTTTAAATAGAGCTATTGGAGAAGAGTTAACATATGGGTCTGTAAAATCATTTGCTATGGGATCCACACATGCAACTAATGGTGATAATTCATCATTATTAAGGTTTAATCCTTCACTCCTTGGTACCACTTTAATTGAAAATCCATCTTTCATTGATTTTCAAATNAACCTGAATTCAATTAGNGAGAGAAGAAGTATATTAGTAAAAGACTACTTTGGTGATTTTTTAACTTACGCAGATTATCTTAANAATGTAAATATGTATAATTTTTTTCAAGGTGGTTTTTTNTCTAAAGTTGGTAACTTTACATTAGGTGCAGCATATTTACCATTAGCTTCATTTAACTATGATTATTCTGAAGAGGTTAGAGGAAGTGCTGATATTGAAGATGGTGAGGTTGGTTTGAAAGACCCACTTGAAGGTTATCATCAGTTTAATTCAAGCGGAACTTTAAATAGTATTTCATTTGGATTTTCATATACAACAAACCTTAAAGAATCTGAGCTTCATTTTGGCTTATCATTTAACCAAACATTAGATACCGAAATCAAAGATATTTTTAGAGTTGATACACTNAGAAGTGATTTTGAAAACTTAGCCTTGATAAATAATTACTCATCTAATAATACATATAATACTAAAGATGTATTTTTAAATTTTGGAATGAGCTTATTAAAAGATGATTATCTTTTTACATTTTCAACTGAACAGGACTTATTAATCCAAACCGAAAATTTTAATTCTTATAATTTCATTGACTCTTTAGGAATCATATCATATTTAGATGATTCNAATACAAATTTTATTTTACGAGGGATTAATTTTTATAAACCTGCAAGATATAATATAGGATTTTCATATAATCCAATTGATAATTCAAACTTAACTGTTAGTTCAGAATTAGAATATAATCAATTTAATGAAACAACATTTTTTAAAGATTCAAAATCATTTAAGTTTGGTTTTGAATATATTTTACCTAGCAATGTTCCAATCAGGGCTGGAATCATTTATAAAGAATCTTTNATGAATACATTGCCTGATCAAGCAATTATATCTGCAGGATCTGGTGGTTCGTATGGCCAACTACATTATGATTATGCTGTTTCTTATACTTTCTTTGATTACTTTTATCCTGATTTATTTCTGCTAGAATCAGATACATATACAAATTTTGATCAAATAACTGATTCAAAATTAAACTTTACACTAGGTTTAAAGTATTTATTAAAATGAAAAAATTAGTTTTATATATANTATTACATTTTATAGTTGCCAATGAAATTAGCATAGATTTGATTACAACTAATGATATTCATGGTGCAGTTGATAAGCAAACTGCATATTTTATGAATCCAGAATATCCACCAACAATTATTGGAGGGGCTGGTTTTTACAAATATTTAGAAGATTTAAAAAAAGATGATAGTATAAATACATTGATTTTAGATGGTGGAAATTTTTTTCAGGGNACTAATTTTGGTATGAATGATAAAGGTAAGACCATGGTTGAATGGATGAATAAATTAGAGTATGATGTGTTTGTTCCAGGTCAATATGATTTTATTTTTGGAGTTGATAATCTAAATACAATCTTAAAAAATGCAAATTTTTCAATTGTAGGAGCAAATCTAGATTGTGATAATTGCATAGAAAATTTAAAGCCATATGTTATTAAAAATATTGATGGTGTCAAAGTAGGTATAATTGGTATTGTAAATTCTGAAATTTCTGAGTTAGTCCCAAAATCAAAGTTGAACGATATATTAATTGAATATGAAAAAGATGCTTTAAACANATGGGTTCCTGAGATTAAATCGAAAGGTGCTGATATNGTTATTGTATTAACAAGCTCAGGTGTACCTTGGGATAGAGAAGAAGTTTATGATGATTTTATGAAAACCAAAAATTCAAACCAATCTTTAAATGCAATTGAAATGGGATATTANGCAAATGGGGTTGATTTGATTGTTTCAGGTGGAATTTCTAAAGGCTACAAAACAGCATGGTATGATCCTAATTCNCATGTTTTTACTATTCAAAATTATGGAAATGGAACTAGTTTTGGTCATTTAAAGCTTAAAATTGATAGTAAGAACAAAAAGTTTATAGGTATAGATTATGTAAATAATAGTGAAATTTCACACACATTATTTTCTGANGATTTTGAGCCAGACAGGGAAATTCAATCATGGATAAAAAGTAAAGNTGTTTCTATTGACAAAGATAAATCTTTTGATATTAATTTGGTTTCTAAATTTGTAAATCAAGATAGCAATAATTGGGAGGTGCCTTCATANAACACAGATGAAGGTATAGAAATTATCACGTGGAATTGTGAGTTTTTNCCTGCAGCAAACGACTCTACAATTAATTCANTNTCAGAAATAGTTAAGGANATTGATGCAGATATTATTGCCTTTCAAGAAATAAAAAAAGCAGGTTGGTTTGAAAAATTAATGTCTAGGTTACCTGATTACAATTATGTCATTTCACTTCAAGCTTCTTTCATGGATTTAGCAATCATTTATAAAAAAGATCAATTTGATTTTATTTCTCATACAGAATTATTTTCTGACAATGATTATAATTTTGCTGGAAGACCTCCTTTGAAGCTCGATTTAAAGCATATCAAATCAAATACTGAATTTAGTGTCATTAATCTTCATATGAAGTGTTGCGATTCAGGTTTAAAAAGAAGGCAAAAAGCATCCAAAATGCTATATGATTATATTGTTGATTATGATTGGCATGATAATTTTATAGTACTTGGAGATTGGAATGATGATTTAAAAGACAAAGAAAATGAACATTGTTTCACTCCATTTTTTAATGATGAAAATTACTATTTTGTTAATGAGAGTATTGTTTATGATTTAAGTCAAGCCAGCTATCCTAAGCATCCATACTTTAGTTTTTTAGATCACATTTTAGTTAGTAATACATTTATTGGTTCTGATAAAGTAAATAATGTGCTTACAATACCTATGGATGAGTATATGAATGGATATGAAGTTTATGAAAAATATATATCTGATCATATGCCGGTCTTATTATCTTTTAATATTAGCTTGAACAAATAAACACTAATTATTAAATTATTTTATGAGAAAGATTATTTATAAATACATATTATTTATTTTTTTATCTTTAGCTGTATGTCAGTCAAACCATCCTTATCCACCACTTCATCTAATCACAATTCCTACTTCAGGAGTATTGCCTTATGGAAACTATTCTCTTGAAGGACTATTGATTGATAATGGTGGTATGGTTCCAAAATTATCAATAGGCATATCACAAAAATTAACTCTTGGTGTTTCTTGGGGTATACAGAATTTAATTGGTGATAATAAAATTTCTTTCAACAAGGATTACCCTGAGTATCATTTTAAATATAGACTTTTTGATGAAGATATGGTAAAACCAGCGGTTGTAATTGGTTTTGATTCACAAGGAAGAGGTCGATATAGGGAAGTAATTAATCAAGATAGTTCAGAATCCTATTTTAGATATCAACATAAATCATTTGGTTATTATTTAGTAGCTAGTAAAAATTATCTTCTAATGGGAAATATGGGTGTGCACATTGGATTAAATAAATCATTAGAATCTTATGATGATGATGATATTAATTTATTTATTGGAATAGATAAGGAAATTAATAAATCAATCTCATTTATGATGGAATATGACGCCATGCTTAACGATAATGATAATGAGTACGATTACGAAGAATTAACCATAGGTAAAGGAATTGGATATCTTAATGCAGGTTTTAGATGGTTAATTGCAGATAATATTTTAGTTGAGTTAAATTTTAATGATATAAATAGAAACCAAAAAGTTTCCCAAACCGCACATAGAGAATTTAAATTTATATATTCTAAGAAATTTTAATTTCTTCATTTATGAATCTTTCAAATCTTATTAAAAATAGAGCCTATGAACTAGGTTTTTCAAAAGTTGGTATAGCTAAAGCCAAGTTTTATGAAACTGAGGAGTATAATTTAAATCAATGGCTTGACAATGGTTTTCATGGTACAATGAAATGGATTGAAAACAGAAAAGAAGAAAAATCTAATCTGTTTAAATATTATCCTAATGCAAAGTCTGTTATATCAGTTGCAATTAATTATTTTTCAGGAAGATCAGNTGATTATTTTAAAGATTATAAAATATCTAATTATGCTTGGGGCGATGATTATCATGATTTAGTTAAAACTAAACTATTTCAATTATTAGATTTCATTAAAAAAATAGACACATCATANAATGGAATATGTTGTGTTGACACNTCTCCTATTTCAGAAAAATTGTGGGCACAAAGAGCAGGCCTTGGATGGATTGGTAAGCATACAAATNTNATTACAAAAGAATTTGGCACTTGGGTTTTTTTAGGTGAAATAATNACTGANTTNGAAATGGANTATGANNNTTCTTTTAAAACTGACTTATGTGGACTTTGTACTGCTTGTATTGAAGCATGCCCAACTAATGCTATTGTGGAGGAATACCAATTAGATGCAAATAAATGTATATCTTATCAAACAATTGAAAATAGAAATGATATTCCATTAGATTTNAAAGATAAAATGAATAATTGGATATATGGATGTGATAT
>NZRW01000009.1 GCA_002701185.1 Fidelibacterota bacterium | reverse complement strand
TCTTCGAAATCATTAAAGTTTAAGCAATTTTTATCAACACAGAGAATAGATATAAAAACAAAAAAAGAAATTTTATCGGAAGTTCTTAAAAATGTTTTTAATAATACTGAATTAGAAATCACTTATGCGCTTATTGAGCATATTGACTTTAACTATATTGATTCAATTTACTCTAAATTTAAACAAATTAGTAAGAGTACAACTGGGCACATTGATGTAAGAGCAACAACTGCTTTAGAAATATCAGATAATGACTTAGACGCCCTAAAAGAAAGTATTGAATCAAAAACAAATAATAAAGTATCAATTAAAAACATCGTTGACAAAAGTCTTCTAGGTGGAATTAAATTGAAAGTTGGTAACACCTTGATTGATGGAAGTATATCAACAAGGTTAGAAAAATTAAAACAAAGTATGATTAATAAATAAATTAATTATTTGGAGAAATAATGGATATAAATACTGGGCAAATTATAGATTCGCTACAAAAACAACTTGAAAATCATAAAGTTGACTTTGATGTTTCTGAAGTTGGTGAAGTTATTATGGTTGGTGATGGTGTGGCAAGAGTTCAAGGCTTAGAAAATGTTTTGTCTTCTGAAATGGTAGAGTTACCTAATGGTGTTTTTGGTATGGCTATGAATCTTGAGGAAGATAATGTGGGTATTGTGCTTTTCGGTGACAGTAAACTTGTTAAAGAGGGTGATATTGTTAAAAGAACTGGAAAGGTTTTAGAAGTTGGTGTAGGTAAAGAATTTTTAGGAAGAGTAGTTAATCCGCTTGGTCAGCCATTAGATGGAAAAGGTGAAGTAAAATTTAAGGAATCTAAACCTGTTGAAAGAAAAGCTACTGGAGTATTAGAAAGAAGTCCAGTAAATCAACCTCTGCAGACTGGTATCAAGGCTATTGATGCAATGATTCCAATCGGAAGAGGTCAAAGAGAGTTAATTATTGGTGATAGACAAACAGGTAAAACAGCTATAGCTGTAGATACAATCATAAACCAAAAGTCAACACATCAAACTGANAGCCCAGTGTATTGTATATATGTTGCAATTGGTCAAAAAGCTTCAACAGTATCTAGAGTTGTAGCTGAACTTGAAGAAAGTGGCGCTATGGATTATACTACTGTTGTTACAGCTAACGCAATGGATCCAGCACCTTCTCTATTTCTTGCACCTTATGCTGGTGTTACTATGGGTGAATATTTCAGAGATAATGGAATGGATGCACTAATAATATATGATGATTTATCAAAGCATGCTGTTGCATACAGACAAATGTCTCTTCTTTTAAGAAGACCACCAGGCAGAGAGGCATATCCAGGTGATGTTTTTTACCTGCACAGCAGATTATTAGAGCGTGCAGCTAAATCAAGTGAAAAACTTGGTTCAGGCTCATTGACAGCTTTACCTATTATTGAAACGCAAGAAGGAGATTTNTCTGCTTATATTCCTACAAATGTAATNTCAATTACTGATGGTCAAATTTTCCTTGAAACAAATCTATTTAATTCAGGTCAAAGACCAGCAGTTGATGTTGGTTTATCTGTATCTAGAGTTGGTGGAAATGCTCAGATAAAAGCAATGAAAAAAGTGGCAGGAACTATTAAATTAGAGCTTGCACAATACAGAGAGTTGGAAGCGTTTGCTAAATTTGGTTCTGACCTAGATGAAGCTACACAAGCACAGTTAACAAGNGGATCACGACTTTTNGAAATTTTAAAACAACCTCAGTATTCTCCAATAGATACTGAAAAACANATTGTTTTAATTTTTGCAGGTACNCAGGGATTTTTAGATGCAATAGAATTAGATAGATTAAAAGAATTTGAGGANAAACTATTTGATTTCTTGGATGCTTCTCATTCTAAAATATTATCAAACATTAGAGAATCAGGTGTTTTATCTGATGAAGANTCTGATCAACTTAGAAATGCTCTAGGTGATTTTGCAAAAGGATTTTAATGGCTAATCTTAAGGAAATAAGAGGTAGNATTAAATCCATCAAAAGCATTCAAAAGGTAACCAGTGCTATGAAAATGGTAGCTGCAGCTAAATTGCGTACATCNCAATCAAATATGGAGCAATGTAGACCTTATTCTAGNAAAATAACTNCATTACTTAATGATTTNATGTCTGATTGNAATCCTAATNATTATGATTTAATGAAAAGTAGAGATGTAAATAAAACTCTTTATGTTGTGATAACTTCTGATCGTGGTATGGCAGGTGCTTTTAACACTAACATACTAAAAAAGGCNCAATCTGATATAGATTTAGATAGCAAAGATAATGCAATTATCATACCAATTGGAAAAAAGAGTAGAGATTATTTTAAAAATAGAAATTACAATATNTCNTCAGANTANATTGAATTTTGGGGNGANTTAAATTTTAACCATGCCATAACNATTGGTGATGANATTGTAANTTTATTTNTATCTAAGAAAGTTGATAAAGTTAAAATTTATTTTAATGAGTTTAAAAATCTTGCTACACAAATTATAAAAGATGTGGATTTTCTTCCACTTAAAAATGTAGAAACTGAAAATAGTATTGCTACAGATAGATTATATGAGCCNTCTAAAGAACAAATTCTTAGTGAGCTTATACCTAAACATATTAATGTNCAAGTTTGGCAATTTTTATTAGAATCATATGCTTCAGAACAAGCTGCTAGAATGTTAGCTATGGAAAATGCAACAGATAATGCTGGAGAAATGATTAGAGAATTNGGTCTACAGTATAATAAAGCTAGACAATCAGCGATAACAACTGAAATTATTGAAATTGTAAGTGGTGCTAATGCACTTTCATCATAAAGGAAGGTAAATAATGAGTAAAAAAGGTAATATTTCACAAATTATGGGTGCCGTAGTTGATGTATCTTTTCCTGANGGTCAACTACCTGAAATCTACAATGCNCTAGAAGTAGATAGAGGTGGTNAAGATGGAAAATTAACATTAGAAGTAGCCCAACACATNGGTGAATCAATTGTTAGAACAATTGCTATGGATTCNACNGATGGNCTTAAAAGAGGNCAANCTGTTGAAGATAAAGGTAANCCAATTTCAGTACCTGTTGGAGATCAAACTNTAGGNNGAATGTTTGATGTTNTAGGAAATCCTATTGATGAAAAAGGTGATATGAANTCATCNTCATTACTACCAATACANAGNCAAGCTCCTGCTTTTGAAGANNTNACNACAAGCTCAGAGGTTCTTGTNACAGGAATNAAGGTTATTGATTTGATGGAACCATATACAAAAGGTGGAAAAACTGGTCTTTTTGGTGGAGCAGGTGTTGGTAAAACTGTTTTGATTCAAGAATTAATAAGAAATATTGCTACTGAACATGGTGGGTATTCTATTTTTGCAGGTGTAGGAGAAAGAACTAGAGAAGGAAACGATTTATATGGTGAAATGGTTGAGTCTGGAGTTATAGATAAAACTGCATTAGTTTTTGGACAGATGAATGAGCCACCAGGTGCAAGATTAAGAGTTGCATTATCTGGTTTGACAATGGCCGAATATTTTAGAGATGAACAAGGAAAGGACGTTCTTCTATTTGTAGATAATATGTTTAGATTTACTCAAGCTGGTTCCGAAGTGTCAGCTCTACTAGGTAGAATGCCTTCGGCTGTTGGATATCAACCTACATTATCTACTGAAATGGGAGAATTACAAGAAAGGATTACATCTACAAAAAAAGGTTCTGTAACTTCTGTTCAGGCTGTATATGTTCCAGCTGATGATTTAACAGATCCAGCACCAGCAACAACTTTTGCGCACTTAGATGCTACAACAGTATTAGATCGTAAAATTGCTGAACTTGGTATATACCCAGCAATTGATCCATTAGACTCAACTTCAAGAATTCTTGATCCAAGAGTAATTGGTGATAGACATTATAATGTTGCAAGATCTGTGCAAGTAACATTACAAAAGTATAATGAGTTACAAGATATTATTGCTATTTTGGGTATGGATGAATTATCAGATGATGATAAAATGGTAGTTAGTAGAGCAAGAAAGCTTCAAAAGTTCATGTCTCAACCTTTCTTTGTTGCAGAACAATTTACGGGTGTAGAAGGTAGATATGTAAGTTTAGAAGATTCAATATCGGGTTTTGAAGCAATTGTAAAAGGTGAAATGGATGAGTACCCAGAAAATGCTTTTTCATATGTGGGTACAATTGATGAAGTAATAGAAAAGGCTAAAAAATAATGCAAAATTCTTTTCAGATTGATGTAATTACACCTGTTGAAAATATTAATTTAGGAACATCTGAGTACTTGCGAGCACCAAATCTAGAAGGACTTTTTGGTGTTCAGGCAAGACACGTAAGTTCCATCATTTCAATAGGTTCAGGTGATATTAAAATTTCTCAAAATGGAAATGAAATCTTTTACACCACTACTGGAGGTTATGCTGATATTCAACCNGAAGGGGTGATATTAATACTTGAAACTTTTGAAAAAAAATAATTTAACTAAATGGAGATAAAAAGATGAAAAAAATAGGTATGTTTTGGGGTAGTTCCTCAGACAACACAAAAACTGCTGCTGAATTTATTTCTGAATACCTTGAAATGAATGATGTTGAAATCGAATCATTTGATATTGCTGAAATTGGAACTGATAAAATTTTAGAATTTGATAATATTATTATTGGTTGTCCTACATGGAATATTGGAGAGTTACAAGAAGATTGGGATGCAATCTTTGCTGACTATGAAAAACTTGATTTTTCAGGCAAAACAGCTGCTTTCTTTGGNTGTGGTGATCAGGTAGGGTATCCTGATAATTTCTTAGATGCAATAGGTATACTTGGAAAACCTTTTATGGCTAGTGGTGGTTCTTTAATTGGTAAAGTTAGTAGAGATGACTATGAATTTAGAGAGTCTGTAGCTTTAGAAGGTGATCAATTGTTAGGTTTAGGATTAGACTATGACAATGAAGATGAAAAGTGTGAAGATCAAATGATAATGTGGTTAGAAAATATTATGGGTGAATTTAAATAAGCTCTAAGCCTCTGTTTATTGCATTATTTAAATCTAAATTATCTTTATTATAATTAATAAGGTANTTTTTTAAATCTTTAACCCAATCGTTATTCAAGTGGTGGTTATTTTGATATAATTCAAATCTTAATAACCACTCATTTGGATATTTTTTGTCAAGTTTCTTTTTTAAATCCTTCGGTTCAATTTTTCCATTAAAAAACATATAATACAACTTAGATATTTCTTCATCTGTAGAATTAGTATTACTATTATTTAATTTAGTAATTTTAGCTTTATCCTCTTTAAGATGATTTTGATTCTCATTAGAGTTAATACTTTTAAACAACATAGTTTTTTCAAACTCTAAAAGTATATCCGTAAGTTTAGAAAAGCTTTCAGCTACAAATAATTGTGGTTGTTGTTCAGTAATATCATAATTGTAATTTATGCAATCTATTGTTAAAGGTAATTTTTTCACATTTTGACTTAAACAATTTTGGCTTTCACCTACAGATGATAACAGTCCGGCACCATATATTTTTGGATTATTAATTTTTCCAATTAATCCGTATTCAACTGTCCACCAATGTAACCGTGATAACAAAGTAGCCTCACTAGGTTTGGTCTGAGATAGTTTTGCTTCAACTAATTCATTTTCAGCAATCATAATTTCTTTTTTAGAAGCATTTTTATCTTCTTTTAAATCTGANAATTTTCTTATTGCAAAATATATATTTTCATCTTCTTTTGAAAAAACAGCTTTAGATGCAATTTTTCCATATAATTTTAAATAATTTGAATATTCTTCATTTATAATTATTGGACTATGTCCAGCTGATTCATGTACAATATCTGGTGCTGGTGTATATGTAAGATGTTGTCTAGAGCGCATATCACAGGCAATAGGAAGTATACCTAAAGCTTGAAATTCCATAAAAGCCCAGGGAGGTATAAAACCTCTAACTGGAACTGCTCCCCAACCTATTTTTGACATTTTTTCATTCATATCTTTAATAGATGGAATTTTATCAAATGTTATACCTGTTTTATTTAAACCATCATAGTATGAGGAATGAGCATGTTTTTTAAAAAAAGGAATGGAAATATCCATGATAAATTTCCAAACACGATGATCAATAATAGTATATCTTTCATATTCTTGNTCTACGATGTATTGCTTTAAATGTTTGGGTATATTATTTAAATTCATAGGATATTAATTTAATNAAATTGGTTTTATTTATATAATAAAAATCATATTTTTTACATATTGATAAGGTTGCATAAAAAATACACAAAATGATACGTTCATACATATCTTATGTTATAGTAGTTTTATTTTCTATAATNTTTAATATTATACCAAGGGCATTAAGTTTGTTATTGGGTAAGTTTTTGGGTTTAGTTATATACCATATCTTTCCNATAAGAAAAAAAGTTGCAATTAAAAATATAAAAGATAATTTTTCNAACTTAGATTCAACAAAGCATAATAATTTACTGAAAAATACATATGTTCATTTTGGTATGGTTTTATCTGATTTTATGCGACAAAATTTTTTAAATAGACAAAAAATAAATGATTTAGTTAATATAAATGCTAAAACATTGGAAATTCTTAATCAAAATAAAGGTTCTATTATTATGACTGGCCATATTGGTAANTGGGAGTGTTTTCTACCAATTTTAGGTTTAAATCATATAAAATTTGCTGTAGTTACTCAAAAAATTAAAAATTCATATTTAAATAAATTTTTTACATCATTAAGAAGTTTTCAAAATGTAAAAATAATACCNAGACATGATGGTAAAGAAAAAATGTTTGATGCAATGAATCAAAATTATCATTTGGGTTTNGCATCCGATCAAAATGCAGGCTCAAAAGGTACNATGGTACCATTTTTAAATACTAAAATATCNATACCAAAAGGTGCTGCCATATTTCATATTAAAACGAAAAAACCAATATTAGTTGGATTTTGTANAATGAATAAAGATTATAAATATGATTTTAATATAGAGGAATTAAAATTTAATCATAAAATTAAATCTAGAAGTGAATTGATTAATGATATCAATTCTCAATTTACATCAATTCTTGGAGAATTAATTAGAAAATATCCTGACCAATATTTTTGGTTTCATAAAATGAAAGATAAAAGTGAGTACTAGTGATTATTACTAAAGATAAAATTAAACATGCAAAAAATCAGCTTGATAAAGGTAATATTATAATTTATGAAACTGATACCTTGTATGGATTAGGTGCAGATGCAACAAATTCAAATGCAATTAAGAAGATAAATGATTTAAAAAAAAGGCAAACACCATTATCAATAATGGTAAAATCTATAGATGATATAAGTCAATATGNTATTGTAAATGAAGAACATAAAAATTTAATTAGAAAAATTTTGCCTGGNTGTTTCACAATATTATTGGATGCAAAAAAATCAAATCTTTCACCTCTNGTTNAACAAAATTCTCAAAAAATTGGGATAAGAATACCTAATAACACTTTTTGTTTAAAATTATTAAATGAGTTTAAAAAGCCAATAATTACAACAAGTGTAAATTTACATGGTCAAGATGCTATAAATAATATTGATGAAATTGATAAAATATTTGTTAATATTCCTGCATACGCAGGAAACATAAATCTTAATTCAAAAGGATCTACAATATTAGATTTAAGTAAAGATAGAATAAATGTAGTTAGACAGGGTGATGGGCAAATAAATTGAATACATTTTTAAGAATATTAAAATTTACCACTTCATATAGAAGTTTAATGATAGCTTCAATATTTTCTTCAATTGTATATGTTGTTTTAAATTCTTTGTCTATTTGGTTAATTGGAACAATGCTTGGAAATATTATGAGTGGAGACCCTTCAAGTATTCAAAGTCCATCAAATTTAAATGAACAATTAAATTTTCTTATTCAAAATCTAATTGGAAAAGGAACGCAATTAGAGCAAATTAAGAGATTATGCATCATGTTAGGTGTAATATTTTTATCAAAAAATATTTTATTTTACATTAGTAATTTAATTATGGCGTACGTACAAAATAATGTAATTACTAAAATTAGAATTAAGCTATTTCAACATATAAGTACTTTGTCACTATCATTTTTTAATAATAATAAAACTGCTGAATTAAGTTCTATTTTGATAAGGGATATAGCTGGCATGAGAGTTGCTTTTTCACAAAGTTTGCAGAAAATTATTATCGAACCTATTAGTGTAATTTCATTTTTATTTTTACTCTTTATAATCAATTTCAAGTTTACAATTTTAGTTATAATTATCATTCCTTTATCTGGATTTTTCAGTTACAAAGTTGGTCAGAGTATTAGGCGTAAATCTAAAAGATCAAGTGTTCAAAGTGCAGGGATATTGAATATAATNAAAGAAACTCTAAGCAATATTAAAATTGTTAAAATTTTTAATTTAGAAAATGAAGAGAATGAAAAGTTTGTAAAAGAAAATAACAAATATTTTAATTTAATTTTTAAGCAGTCAAGATTATCTAATTTATTAACACCCATTAATGAAACTATAGGTTTGATAGTAGGTGTTTTGCTCATTTGGTTTGGTGGAATAAGTGTTTTGCAGCAAGGAGCTATGAGTTCTGAAGATTTCATTAAGTTTATATTGTTATTATTTGCAATGTTGCAACCAATTAGAAAACTTGCAAATGTTAATGTTTTGTTTCAAAATGGAATTGCTGCTGCAGAAAGAGTCTTTTCAGTTTTTGATAATCATGATAAAATTCCAGAGTCAAAAAATGCTTTTAAGATTAACTCTTTTAAAAATTCTATAAATTTTAAAGATGTTAACTTCAAATATGAGGGACAAGATAGTTTAATTTTAGATAATATAAATTTAGAAATATGCAAAGGTCAAACAGTAGCTATTGTTGGTAAAAGTGGTGCAGGTAAAACTACACTTACAGATTTATTGCCAAGATTTTATGATCCAATAAGTGGTAACATTTTTATAGATAAAATTAATCTTAAAGATTTAAACTTGAAAAATCTTAGAGATTTATATGGTATTGTTACACAAAACGTAATTTTATTTAATGACACTATTAAAAATAATATNATTCATGGTAATAAAAATGCATCTGAAAATGATATTAATAAAGCAGTTAAATCAGCAAATATACAAGATTTAGTAGAGAAACTTGATAATGGGTTGAATACATATATTGGAGAGAATGGAGTAAAACTATCTGGAGGCGAAAAACAAAGATTNTCAATTGCTCGAGCCTTGATAAAAAATCCAGATATATTAATTCTAGATGAGGCAACAGCTTCATTAGATTCGGAATCAGAAAAAATGGTACATTCTGCCATTGATAATATCATTAAAAATAGAACAGTTATAATAATTGCTCATAGATTATCTACTATCATTAATGCAGATAAAATATTGGTAATGAATGATGGTAAAATTGTTGAATCTGGTTCGCATAATGAGTTGTTAAAAAATAATGGATATTATAAAAAATTATATGACATTCAATATGATGAAAAGTAGTATTCTTATAATTGCAAATGGTCCATCTACTTTAGATAATCAGTTTGGGGATATAATTGATACATTTGATAATGTTGCTAGAATTAATAATTATAAAACATCTAATTTTGAGAATTGTATTGGATCAAAGACAACTATTTGGTTTAATGGTGCAAATAAAAAATTAACCCCTAGACCTGAATTTGAAGGTAAAATTGTTGTATTTGTACCATATGAGATATTAAATAAAAAAGAAAAGGATGTTATTGAAAGAACTCCTAAAAGGTTAAAATTAAGTCCTGATAGATATGATTTAATTTCTAAAGAAAAAATGAAAAGTTATGAGAATATTGCTAATGTTAAAAGACCAACAACAGGATTGAATTCAATTATGTGGTCATTAGAAAATTATGAAAAAATATTCATTCATGGATTTGACTTTTTTTTAACAGGAAAAGAGCATTATTATGATTCTAATTTTAAAAAAAAGATTGCGAATTTAAGGATAGTTGGAACTGCTAACAAACATGATAATATTGGTGAGAGAGATTTTGTAAAATCATTATTAAAGCAAAATCGCTTAATAAAGTTATCGGATTATATTAACAAAGGAAAATAAATGAACGTTGGAATTATTTTAGCAGCTGGCTCATCTTCAAGGTTTGATAAAGAAAAACAGAAACAATTTGAAGTTTTTCAAAATAAAATGCTTTTAGAATATTCGCTTGAAACATTCTTGAATCATCCAAACATTGATAAAGTTATTTTAGTAGTTTCAAGGGATAATTTTGATTTTTGTAGTAAAATGTTTAAATCTTGTAAAGTAATAAAAGGTGGTTTAACAAGGCAAAAATCATCACATTTAGCATTACAAGCTTGTCCTGAAAGTACAGTAAATGTTCTTATTCATGATGCTGCTAGACCTTTTGTTGAAAAAGGTTTAATAACTAAATCTTTAGATCAATTAAAAACTAATGTTGCGGTGTGTCCTGGGTTACCTTTGGCTGACACAATTGCATCGGTAAGTAATAATAAAGTTTCTAAAATCATAGATAGAGAAAAAGTTTACAGATTACAAACTCCACAGTCTTTTAATTTTAAAATTTTATCTAAATGTCATAATATGATTGATGAATCTGTTACTGATGATATTAGTATTGTTCTTCATTTTGGGTATGTTCCAAAAATTATTAAAGGAAGTGATAAGAATATGAAAATTACTTATAAATCAGATTTAAAAATAATAAAGTCATTAATATGAAAGAAAAAGTTATAGTTATAATACCTGCTAGAGGTGGCAGTAAGGGTGTGCCAAAGAAAAATATTAAGTCATTTTTGGGTAAGCCCTTAGTGCAACATAGTATAGATTATGCNAAACAATCTCACTATGTTAAAGAAATTATTGTAACTACTGATGACAAAAAAATTAAAAATTTATCTAAAGAATTAAATGTTAGTGTAATTGATAGACCAGAATCACTTTCAGGTGACAAAGCAACAACAGAAAGTGCAATTGAACATGTTATAGAATCTAAAAATATTCAAGATGAATCAATTATAGTTTTATTACAGCCTACAAGTCCNATTCGTCCAAAAAAATCACTTGATAAAATTTTAGAAAAATTTTTCAATGAAAATTTTGACTCTTTGTTAACATTAAGTCCTATTCACCCATTAACATGGAAAATTAATGATAAACCTGAGTGTATGTATGATTATCTTAACAGACCTAGAAGGCAAGATTTCCTGGATGAAGATTTAATATATGACGAAAATGGTTCCGTTTACGTTTTTAAAGTTAAAATATTTAATAAATNTATAAATAGGTTAGGTGGTAATATAGGTTTTTATATATTTGATGAAGAGTATGGAAAGCAAATTGATACTCCACTTGATTTTAAAGTTCTAGAAGCAATTGGCAATTATTTAAATGAGGCAGATGATGAATAAAATTAAAAATATAAAACTAGTCGTAACTGATATAGATGGAGTTTGGACAGATGCAAAAATGCATTATACAAATGATGGTGATTTTATGAAATCATTTAGCACATATGATGGTATGGCTGTTCAAATATTAAGAGAAAAAGGATTAGAAACAGTTATTATTACTAGTGAAAATTCAAAAATTGTTCTTGAAAGAGCAAAAAAATTAAAAATTGAAAATATAGTACTTAATGAAAAAAATAAGTTAAAAAAATTAAAAGAGATTTGTGCTAGTAAAAAAATATCTTTAAAAGAAGTTGCGTATATTGGGGATGATTTAAATGATGTTGAAGTACTTGAAAATGTTGGATTCTCAGCATTATCAAATAATAGCCCAATAAAAGATAAAGTTAATGTTGATTATGTTACAGTTAGAAAAGGTGGAGATGGAGCTTTCAGAGAATTTGCAGATTTGATTATTAAAGAAAGATAAATGCTAATATTTCTAATCTATTTTATTTTATCTCCATTAATTTATTTCTTTTTAGTTATAGTATCTATTTTTAATAAGAAAATTAGAACTATTTTATTTAATAAAAACAAAACACTTTATAGAAAAAANTTCAATACAAAAAAGAAGAAATTAATAATACATGCAGCTTCTGCTGGTGAGTATGAGCAAATAAAGCCTTTACTAAGAAAGATTGATCATGACTTATATTTTGTAATTGTTACTTGTATGTCTCCTACCATTTATGAAGATTTATCTAAAAATAAAGAAATAGATTTTTATTGTTATCATCCAGTTGATTTTCCATGGAACCCAAAAAAGTTTTTTTCAACAATTATGCCTTCNATATACATAACCACTAGGCATGACATATGGCCTATGCATTTGTATTATGCAAAAAGGATGAATATTAAGACATTTTTAATAAATGCTAATCTATATGAAAAATCATTACGTTTAAAATGGTTTTCAAAAAGCTTTACAAAATTTATTTATAGTCAGTTTGACAAAGTAATTGTTCCTTCAAATTTAATTGAAAAATTATTTAATGATTTNATAGGTAATGATAAAATTTTGTTAATTGATGATACTAGATATGAACAAGTTTTACACAGAAAGGAAACATCAGAAGGTATAAACATTTTTGAAAATATTAAAAACTACAATAATATTATTTTTGGTAGTATATCTGAAAAAGATTTATTCCTTTTTGATAATAAGGATATTAATAGTGTAGTTTCATATCCAGGATTTATTATTATAGTTCCTCACGAAATAGATAATGATTTGATAAAAAAAATAGAATCTAAGTTTAAATATGCAGTGAGATTTTCAGATATTAAAGATGGTAGTAAAATTAAAAAATCTTCAGATTCTTCAACGGCAATTATTGTTGATAAAGTAGGGATTTTACCAGAATTATATAAATATTCAAAAATTGCATATGTTGGGGGTGGTTTTGGAAAAGGTGTTCATAATACTTTTGAACCTTTAGTTTATAATAATATTGTTTGTTATGGTCCAAACATTGACTTATTAAATGAGGCAAAAGAAATGCATAAAAGTGGATGTGGATATATCATTAAAAATTATTCTAGTTTATCAAAAATTGTTACCAATCAGTTTAATTCAAACTTAACATCTAATAGTAGTGATTTATCAAATAAGAAAAAAACTGAAGAAATTAACTTATTTATTAATAGTAAAAAGCAATCATCAGAAAGCATATATGAGGTCATTAAAAAATATAGTTAGAATTGTATTTTTCATTTCATTTTTTAATTTAATTTTATCAAGCACAAATGGAATTCAATTTGTTTACGATGTTGAAATTAAAGGTATATCTATAGTTACAGGAAATGTAGGTAAATGTACACTTAATATTGAGAAAAATGAAGATAACACATACAGTATGAATATTGTGACTAAAACTACTAATCTAGCTAAATTGTTGTACCCATATATTGATGAAATTAACATTAGAACAGATAGTTTGTACTCTCTTTTATTTTTTAGTCAAAAGTTAAAGCCTTCAAACAAAACTATTAATGTTCAAGTTGATACGATTAATAAAAAAATTATAAGAAATAATAAAATACAGAACTTTTATTCTGATAGTTTNTATTCTCCATTTTCAATAATCCCATTATTGAGAAACCAAAATTTNAATATAAATGATCAGTTTANTTTTAATTTATTAAGTTCAAAAAGGATNAAAAAAATAATTTTGAATGTTTTTGAATCCAAATCTATATCTGTCCCATATGGTAAATTTCAATGTGTGAGTTTAAAGCCTATCTCTACTGACTTTAAAATAAAAAATAATGGCGCGATTGAAATTTGGTATANCAATGATGATAAAAAGATTCCANTACAAATCAAATTAAATTCCAGTATAGGTACATTTTTAATGAAATTAAAAAAAGTAAATCATGTCTAAAAAGTTGTTTGTTATATATAATCCAATAAGTGGTAATAATAAATCTTTAAAAATTTTACCTAAGGTTAAATCTTATCTCAAAGATAATGATATAAGTTTTGAAATTATCATGTCAGAATATAAAGGACATATTAAGGATATTTTAAAAAACCAAAATTTTTCAAATTACTTTTCCTGTTGTATTATTGGTGGTGATGGCAGTTTTCATGAAGCTATAAATGGTTATATGAATCGCAATGATCAAGAAAATGTACCATTATCATTAGTGCCTGCAGGTTCTGGAAACAGCCTTGCAAGAGATTTAGATATCATAGATTATAAATCTGCCTTAGCAAAAATTATTAGAAAGCAGACTAGGTCTATAGATATAGCAAAAATATCATACAATAATCATATTTTATATAGTTTTAATATAGTAGGATGGGGTATGGTTGCAACTGTTGGTAAAAAAGCTGAAAAATTTAGGTGGCTAGGTAGTGAGCGTTATACAATATTGAGTTTATTAGAAATAATATTTAAGAAAACTTATGATGCTAAAATAACTATTTATGATAAAAATAATCATAAAATTTCAATGAATGATAAATTTATGTTTATTATGGTATGTAATACTATTCATACTGGTAAAGGAATGAAAATAGCACCTAAAGCAGTTCTTGATGATGGTTTGTTTGATTTAGTATTAATTAAGGATGCACCTAGAATTAAGCTGTTAAATTTAATGTCAAAATTATTTTCAGGTAGGCATATTTATGATAATCTTGTTAAGTATAAAAAAATTAAAAAAATTATTTTAGAAACAAATAAAGCTGAAGATTTAAATGTTGATGGTGAACTTAAAGGTAGTTCTCCTTTTGAGCTGGAAATCAATAAAAAGGCTATAACAATAATAAATTGATTGACTGTTATTTTAAAAGTTTGCTATATTAAACGTGCAAAACGTGCAATAATATAGGAAACTAAATGAAGTATATATATTTAACATTTTTAACTTTAACATTATGTTTGGCTAATGTCAAAAGTGGTGCAAACCAGATATTTAGTAATATTCAAAACAATCAAATCAGTTCAGGTGATGATATTTCATCTGATTTTATTGATCTATTATACTTAAAACTTCTTACTCAGCCTTACATTCAAAATGAAAAATCATCTGAATATTTGTATCAGTATAAAATGATTTTAACAAAAGCTAGTACAATAGACATAGATAAGTTTAAAGTAGGTTGGATNGAAATGACTAGTGGCAGTAATTATGCTAATTCAATTCCATGGCAATCTAACTTTCAAGATCAAATGTTATATTTATTAAATGATAGTTGGAGTATATATCAAATTATTCCACACATATCCAATGAAAAATTTGAACAGAAAATATANATTTTTAATAGAGTAATTAAAAAATAGAGGATATTATGAATTTTAAGATAAGAGTATTATTTTTTTTAATGTTAATCTTTAACATCAACTTATTGNTTGCAGGTTGCGGCGGGTGTCAAATAAATAATAATTCAGATATAGAAACTAGTTCTAGTATTTTTATTGAAAGTATCCCAGCTAATGGAAAAATTGATGGGTTTGTAATTGCATCATGTAATAAATGTAATTTAGGCAAAATTTCTGATAGAAAATGTAGTATGGGCATTAAAGTTGATAATCAAGTTTATTCAGTTTATGGATATAATGAAAGTCATGAAGCTGCTCACAAAAGCGATGGTATATGTAATGCTCTTAGAATAGCACATGTTAAAGGNAAAATTAGTTACAAAACATTCTATCCGGATACTTTTAATTTAATGGTTAAACCAAACTAATTAATATGATTGATAAGATAATTAAAATTGACGATATTGAAGGAAAAGTTTATGAATTAGAAAACTGGAAGCCTAGTAATGCAAACCAGGTAAAGAAGTATTTTAGTGAAAAAGCAAATGAGATTAAACAGGATTACCAAAAGCTTTTAAATGATTTTAATATTAATAAGGTCATTTTTGATTCAAAAATGAATTTTAAACCAATAATAGGTAAAACTTATCATTTATATGAAAAAAAATCAGGTAAAAAATTCATGTCTTTGATATCGCCCTTAGAGTGGAGAAAGAATAAAGATTTACTTTTTTTGGGTAGTTTTAAACAAGATACAAACCAGAGGTGGGTTGAAGTTAAATCCTAGATATTTTTTAAATGCGATAAAAAAACTCGTATATATTCTTTTTTAGTTCTAAATTTACATTAGAGAGAGAAAGAGAATGTTTAAGTTAAGTAAAAAAGTTGAGTACGCTTTAATATCAATTAGTCATATTAAATCTTCTAACACTGATAAACCAATATCTGTTAGACAAATTTCTGATAAGTACAATATTCCAAATGAGTTGTTAGCAAAAATTTTACAAACTTTATCCAAAGTCCAGATTTTAGATTCAATTAAAGGACCCAAAGGTGGCTATAGACTTAAATCAAGTCTTAAAGACTTATCATTTGTAGAGTTTATTGAAATTTTAGAAGGGCCATTTGGTATAGCTGATTGTATGGTTGATACAGATTGCAGTCAATTACTTAACTGTAACATTATTAATCCAATGGATAAAATAAATTCTAAAATATATAAAGTTTTTAGTGATATAAAACTTAAACAATTAACATAGGTATTATTATGAGTAAAGAAAAAGATGATTTTTTTAATGAACAAATTGATTTAACTGAAAATGCAGTTAAAAGAATTAAAGCCATATTAAGTGGTGAGAATAAGCCTGATCATGGATTAAGGGTTTCAGTAGTTGGTGGCGGTTGTTCAGGTATGAGTTATAACTTGTCATTTGATGACAATATTGGTGAATTTGATAAAATATTTAAAATTAAAGGTGTTAAAATTTTCTGTGATTTAAAAAGTTGGCTTTATGTTAAAGGTACTACTATAGATTTTTCAGATGATTTGCTTAGTGGTGGTTTTAAAATTGAAAATCCAAATGCAGAACGTACCTGTGGTTGTGGAACAAGTTTTTCGGTATAGATATGCAAACAAAAAAAGAAAAAGATGATATAATTTTAAGTGAAGCTTTAAATAAAAAGTATGAATATGGCTTCACTACTGATATAGAACAAGAAACTTTACCACCAGGTTTAGATGAAAATGTTATTAGAACAATTTCTAATAAAAAAGATGAACCTGAATGGTTGCTTGATTGGAGACTGAAAGCTTATAAAAGGTGGAAAAAAATGAAAACTCCAAATTGGGCAGAGCTTTCAATTCCTGAAATTGATTACAATTCCATCAGCTATTTTTCTGCTCCAAAAAAAAGAGAATATAAAAGTTTAGATGAAGTTGATCCGGAACTATTAAGAACTTATGAAAAACTTGGAATTCCAATCCATGAACAAAAAATGCTAGCAGGTGTTGCAGTAGATGCAGTATTTGATAGTGTTTCAATTGCAACTACATTTAAAGAAGATTTAGAAAAAGCTGGTGTTATATTTTGTCCATTTTCAGAAGCAGTAAAAACATATCCTGATTTAGTTAGAAAATATCTTGGTAGTGTGGTTCCAATTGCAGATAATTATTTTGCTGCTTTAAATTCAGCTGTTTTTAGTGATGGTTCATTTGTTTATATACCAAAAGGCGTTACATGTCCTATGGAATTATCAACTTATTTTAGAATAAATGCATTGAACACAGGACAATTTGAAAGGACACTAATAGTAGCAGATGATAATTCATATGTAAGCTATTTAGAAGGATGTACAGCACCAATGAGAGATGAAAATCAACTCCATGCTGCTGTAGTAGAGTTAGTAGCTTTAGAAGAGGCAGAGATAAAATATTCAACAGTTCAAAATTGGTATCCTGGAGATGAAAATGGTAAAGGTGGTATTTATAACTTTGTAACTAAAAGAGGTAATTGTTTAGGAAAAAAATCTAAGATTTCTTGGACACAAATAGAAACTGGTTCTGCAATCACATGGAAATATCCGAGTTGTATTTTAAAAGGAGATGATTCTAAAGGAGAGTTTTACTCAGTTGCAGTTACTACTAATAAACAACAAGCAGATACGGGCACTAAAATGATTCATTTAGGTAACAATACTAAAAGTACAATTATTTCTAAGGGTATATCTGCTGGTGATAGTTGCCAGTCTTATAGAGGTGAAGTTAAAATTGGTAAAAAAGCTGATAATAGTCAAAATTATTCACAGTGTGATTCAATTTTAATTGGGCAAAATTGTAGTGCTCATACTTTTCCTTATATTGATGTTCAAAATCAAACAGCTAAAATGGAGCATGAAGCTACAACATCAAATATAAGTGAAGATCAATTGTTTTATTGTAATTCAAGGGGTATTTCAACCGAAGCTGCAATTTCTCTTATTGTAAATGGATTTTGTAAAGAAGTATTTAAAAAATTACCCATGGAGTTTGCTATGGAAGCACAAAAACTTATGGAATTAACACTAGAAGATAGCGTAGGATAATTATGTTTAAAATAAAAAATTTGCATGTATCAATTGATAATAAAAAAATTCTAAAAGATTTTAATATAAATATTAAACCTGGTGAATTACATGTTATAATGGGTCCAAATGGTTCAGGTAAAAGCACTTTAACTAATACAATTGCTGGTAAAGAAAATTATGAGGTTACTTCTGGAGATATTATATATAATAATAAATCACTTTTACCTTTAAATCCAGAGGAGAGGGTTGGCGAAGGGGTTTTTGTTTCATTTCAATATCCAACTAGTTTACCAGGAGTAAATAATGTTTATTTTTTAAAAGAAGCAGTTAATTCAATCAGAAAATATAATGGTCAAGATGAAATTAGTTCTGTTGAGTTTATGAAAAAAATTAAATCCAAAATATCAGATGTTGATTTTAATGAAAGTTTTATTAACCGACCAGTTAACGATGGGTTTTCAGGTGGTGAAAAAAAGAGAAATGAAATTTTACAGCTATTAATGATGGAACCAAATGTAGCAATTCTAGATGAGACAGATTCTGGCTTGGATATTGACGCGCTCAAAACTGTAGCGCAAGGTATAAATTCTTACCGTAATTCTAAAAGATCTATAATTTTAATTACTCATTATCAAAGAATCTTAGATTATTTAGATCCTGACAAAATACATATTTTAATTGATGGAACAATTGTCAAGCAAGGAGGTCTTGAACTTGTTGATACATTAGAAGAAAAAGGTTACAAGTGGATTCAGAAGGAAAAAGCTTAATGTTTTCAATTGCAGATATCAATAAGCAAGCTCAAGAAAAATTTAATAAAGTTGGATATCCTAGCTCAAAAAATGAATTTTGGAGATATACAAGTTTAAAAAAATTTAAAAGTTTAGATTTTATTAACATAGAAAATAAAGAAAATGATATTAAGCATTCGTTTAGTTTTAATCTTGATATTCCATGTATAACAATTTATAATGGTAAAATAATATCTTATCCAAAAAATAAAAACTGTTCACTTTTATCTGATAAATTAAAAGATTGTGATAATATTTTTTTTGACTCTTTATTAACACATAATAGAAATGATATTGAAAATAATCCATTCTTAATTTTAAATAATGCGAATTTTAAAAATGGCGTTTATCTTGATTTAGATAAAAAATTTGATAAAGTTCAAATTAGAATGATATCTGATAATAAAAATAAAGATTACTCATCAGCATTCAATAAAATTATAATCAATTCAGAAAAAGATTCTAATTCATGTGTATATCTTCATTATGTGTGTTTAGATAATCAATCTAAGTATTATAAAAATAGTAATATAGATATTAATGTTAAAGAAAATTCAAGTATTTCATTATATAATGTTTTTGATGAATCTAGTAACTCATATTCTATGAATAATATATCTATCAATCAAGATTCAAACTCTAAAGTTAATTCTAAGTCATTTTATATAAATTCTGGTTTTATAAGAACAAATATTATAAATAATTTAAATAAGGCTAATGCTTATAGTAGATTAGATGGATTGTTTTTTGCAAAAGAAAATGAATTTATAGATAATAATATAATTGTTAATCACAATTCTCCACATACTTTTAGTAATGTACTATACAAAGGTATATTAGATGATAATTCAAATAGTATTTTTAATGGATTAGTCAATGTTCCTAAAGATTCAAATCAGATAAATTCTGATCAGAAAAATCATAATATTATTTTATCTGAAAATGCCAAAATCAATTCTAATCCTAAACTTAAAATATCATGTGATGACGTTAAATGTGCCCATGGTTCAACAATAGGCAATTTAGATGAAGATGCTTTATTTTATTTACGTTCAAGAGGCATTGGTCTAGAAAAGTCAAAACAAATTTTACTAAAAAGCTTTGTTAATGAAATTACAGATGGTATTGAAAGTTCTAATTTCAAAAATTATATAGATAATTCAATTGAAAGCACATTTAATGAATGATTTAACATTGAAAGAGGTTAAAGAAAATTTTCAGCTATTTGAAAATCAACTTGATAAGTTTGAATATTTAATTGAAATTGGAAAAAATGATGATGGTTTAGAATCTATTCAGAAAATTGATGAAAATTTAATTATAGGATGTGCTTCAAAATCTTGGGTTGTATGTAACAAGGAAAAAGAATCATTTTATATTGAAATTGACTCCGAAGCACATATTGTAAGAGGTTTATTATCAATATTGAAAGTCACAATTAATGGGAAAAGTAAAAATGAAATATTTGAAATTGACGGTGAAAAAGTTTTAAGAGAAGTTGGCTTAGGAAATAGTATAACAAGTCAAAGAATGAATGGTTTTCTAAGTGCTTTAGACAAAGTAAAAAAGATTATTAAATATTATGAATGAAGTAAATAATGAATTAATTAAAGTAAGTAGGGATTGTGATGCAATTTTGATACCTGGGGGTGAAAAAGTTGTGTTAGTTGAAGGAACACATGTAAGAATCACTCAAGCTCTTGGTGGAGATTATACTGTTTATGTCAATGGAAATTTATTGAAAGTCTCTGGTAAAGATTGTGATGCTATAGGTATTGAAAGCAAACCTATAGATTCTAAAACCGAATCTATTAAAAATGTAGAAGATTTAAGTGAGCAGCATGTGTGGGATGTACTTAAAACATGTTATGATCCTGAAATACCTGTTAATATTGTTGATTTAGGTCTTATATATGATATGAAAATAACAAAGAATGTAGATGATATAATCATAGCAATTAAAATGACATTAACTGCNCCTGGTTGTGGTATGGGACCTGTTATAGCACAGGATGTTGAAGATAAACTAAATGGAATTTCCTCTGTAACAAAAGTTAATGTTGAACTTGTTTGGGAACCGGCTTGGAATCAAACAATGATGACAGATGCAGCTAGATTAGAATTAGGGATGCTTTAATTATGGATATTAAAAATCAGTTTCCAATTTTTAACAAAAACAAAAATTTTTTATATTTAGATAGTGCATCTACTACCCTTAAACATAAGCATTGTATATCTAAGCTAAATGAATATAATAAAGAGTATTCAGCTAATATTCATAGATCAGTATATCCTATAGCTGAAAAAGCGACAAATGAGTTTGAGCTATCTAGAAAAAAAGTAGCTAAATTTATCAATTCAAACAAAGATGAGGTAATATTCACAAAAAATACTACNGAAGGAATTAATTTAGTTGCTTATAGCTGGGGACTGTCAAATTTAAAAAAAGATGATGTTATACTTATAACTAAGATGGAACATCACAGTAACATTATACCTTGGCAGTTTGTCTCCAAAAAAACAGGGTGTAAGTTAGAATATATTCCACTAAATAATGATGGTTCACTAGATATGTTAGCATTTGAAAAGATGTTAACTAAAAATGTTAAATTGCTTTCTATCATACATCAATCAAATGTTTTAGGAGTCATTAATCCAGTTGAAGAAATAATTCAAAAAGCTAAAAATAATAATACTAAAGTTTTAATTGATGCAGCTCAGAGTATATCTCATTTAAAAATTGATGTAAAACTTTTAGACTGTGATTTTTTGGTTTTTTCAGGTCATAAAATGTTTGGACCTACGGGTGTAGGAGTATTGTATGGTAAAATAGATATATTAGATGATATGGAGCCTTTTTTATTTGGTGGGCAAATGATTGATACAGTGAATGAGCAAGAATCAACATGGAATAATGTTCCAATGAAATTTGAAGCAGGAACACCAAATATTGCTGAAGTTATAGCATTAGGTGAATGTATTGATTTTATTTCAAATTTAGGATTCAGTTCAATAAACAATCATCTCAAAGAGCTTACCGATAATTATTTAAACTTATTATCAAAGTTTAATCATATAAATATTTATGGTAAAGATTTAGATAGAGGGCCAGTAATAAGTTTCAATTTTAATAATATACATTCATATGACTTTTGTCAAATTATGGGACAGCATGATGTATCTTTAAGGTCTGGGAATCACTGTGCTCAGCCATTATTAAATCATTTTAATACAAATTCTTCAACAAGAATTAGCTTTCATATTTATAATGATTTAGATGAAATTAATATGTTTGAAGATAAACTAAAGAAAACACTCAGTCTTTTAAGTTAACTTTATTAGAAATTAGAATNGAACATATTCCAAAAGTTAAATTTTTAGANTGTAAAGTTTTAAATGAGTGNTTATTTACTGTGCTTTCTAATTCACTTAAACTAAAAAANTTATTTACAGATTCAGGTAAATAGTCAAAAATTTTCTCACCTGTCAACACCTTTCCAATTAAAGGNATAATTTTATTAAAATAAAAAGAAAATAATGTTTGAAATATACTATTNTTNGGACGGCAAAANTCTAAAATAGCTAATTTACCACCAGGTTTAAGAATTCTATTAATTTCATTTAGTGCTTTTTCATAATTGTTAAAGTTTCTTATTCCAAAAGAAATAGTGATAATATCAAAAGAATTATCCTTAAATGGTAAATTTTCGGCATAACCGTGAATATATTCAATTTCACTTAGATTTTTTATTTTTGACTTATTTCTAGCAATTTTAAGCATATTTTGNGAACAATCAAAGCCTGTCCCAGATATAGATTTATNTTTTTTGCAGATTTGAATNATAACATCACCTGTTCCTGTAGCAATATCTAAAACTTTCAAATTATTTTTAAGATGTAGATNTTTAATAAATTTATTTCGCCAATATTGATCTATAAAAAATGTAGTNAAACGATTAAAAAAATCATATTTGAACGAAATGTTATCAAACATATTTTCAACNAATTTCTTTTTATCTTTACCTATGTGTTTATACTTATTATTCATGGATTTAAATTAATTAAAAATGTAAATAAATTGACATAAATTTAGAGTGTAAAATTATAATAAATATGTTCAATTTTAAAGATATAAATATAATTAAAGAAGAATTTAGAGAAATATTCAAATCATTTGATTATTCAAAAATAAATANTCAAAAAATTATTTCATTTTGTATTGATATGAAAAATGTCAGTAATAATTTTTTAAATGAAACAAACACTAATATCCAACCATATTTTTTTAGAAGTAATAAGACATCCTTTTATGGATTTAAAGAAGAGTATAGATTTGCTTTTGATACAATTGATGATTATAAATCAAATAAAGATCAAATGCTTAAAATTATTTCAGATTCANTTTTTATAAATTCAGAAAAAAATGATAAAACATATTTATTTGGTGGTTTAAATTTTGATTTAAATGATAANAACTATGGTATATGGGAAAATATTCCTGTAGCTAATTTTGTTCTACCTAGATACATATTAAATNAAGNTAAATTAATTATTAATTTTTATAATGAGTCTAAGTTATCAGNGAAAGAAATTGATAATATTTTATGTAATTATATAAATGATTTAGGTAATANNTTTAATACAAAAANAGAAAAGAATAATNTATCAGATTTAGTTGAAATTAATAATCTGATTACAAAATCAGATTATTATGAAAAACTAAATAAGACAATCCATGATCTGAAACAAAAATCAACTGAGTTAACTAAAGTTGTTTATTCTAGAATAAAAAAAGCTTCATTTATTAATGAAGTACCAATTATTGATATTTATAAAAAATTAATTTCACATAATAAGAAAAGTATGACTTTTTTGTTTTCAATTAATCAAGAAATATTTACTATTGGTTCATCACCTGAATTAATTTTATCTAAGTCATCTAGTACAATCAAATCAGAATCTATTGCAGGAAGTAATTTTAGTAGAGAAAGTGATGATTTTAAGATTGACACTAAAGAAGTAATNGAACAAAGAATAGTTACTGACTATATATTAGATTTTTTTAATAAAAATTCTAAAAATATTAAATATAATAATGTGCCTATTATAAAAACATCGTCAAGCATTGAACATTTATGTACTTCATTCAGTGCTGATACTATAAATGATAAAAATATTTTAGATTTACTTTATGAAATTCATCCTACACCTGCTATTGGAGGTTATCCTAGACAAGAAGCTATAAATATTATTAGAAATTATAAAGAAAATAGGGGGTGGTATGGTGGACCAATTGGTTGGATTGACAGTAAATTAGATGGAATGTTTTATCTTAATATTAGATCAGGTATGTGCTCAAACAACGATTTGTATTTATTTGCTGGAAGCGGAATAACAGAAAAATCAATTGCAAAAAATGAGTGGGAAGAAACCGAACATAAATTTAAATTAATGATAGATTCATTATGAAAGAAATAAACAGCAATAGTAAAAAGAATTATCTATTTTCTCATTTAATAACTTCTTATTTTTCTAGTCTTGGAGTNAGGTATGCTTTCATAAGCCCTGGTTCTCGGAACACACCATTAACTCAAGCATTGATAAATAATAAGAATATAAAAACATTTAGTATTATAGATGAGAGAGCCTCTGCATTTATTGGTTTAGGTAAAACTAAATCCGACAAATCAAATCAACCTGTTATAGTAGTTACCACTTCAGGAACAGCTGTAGCAAATTTGTTTCCTGGCATAGTAGAATCATTTATGTCGAAACAACCTATAATTATTATTACTGCTGATAGACCNAAAAAGTTAATTGGAACAGGCTCAAATCAAACTATATATCAGGATAATATATTTGGAAAATATGCTAAATATTTTGATTCAAACAATTTTATAAAAAAAACAGAAGAATACTATAAAAAATATATAAATGAAGATCAAAATAGTAAATTATTTAATTTTATTAAAAATATTTATATGACAAGTATCTGTGGGATAAACAATGAAAGAGTAAATCGAGATTTTTCTCCAACACCTGTACATATGAATATACCATTTGATGAACCACTTTATTTTAGTGGCTCTCAATCTANCATACCAGAATTAAAAACTAATAAGATAATATTCAAAAGAGAATATAATTCTTTAGGAAGAAANTTAGGATATAATCATTCAAAAATTTTAATTATATGTACTGATATATGTGATATGTCTATAATTAAAGCTGCAAAAAAATATCATATACCCATTTTTATGGAANCTAGAAGCATGAGATATGAAAAAGTTTTTAAGAATATAATTACATCATATGATATGATCATTAAAAATGAAATTTTAAAACCTGATATTATTTTAAGGTTTGGTTCAAGGCCAATTTCCAAAAAATTGAATCAATTTCTGGATCAAAATAAAAAAATAACTTATTTATTGCAGGGATTTAATGAAAAGGATTATAAATCAAATTGGATAGATACAANTAAACTAAATCAATATTTTAAACGTAATGAAAAAACAATTGATAAATATTGGTGTGATAATTTAATAAAAAAACAAAGTATAGTTAAAAAACACATTGATTCATTTTTTAAAAATATCAAATCCCATGAAGGAAATATTATTTCAGAAATAATATCATATCTACCAAACAAATCTAATTTAATGATAGGAAATTCATCACCAATACGAGATTTAGATACTTTTACATTTAATATGGATAAAAGTATAAATGTTTTATCTAATAGAGGTGCAAGTGGAATTGATGGTTTAATATCTACAGCTATTGGTATGTCTATTGATAACAAATCCTTTAATGCGTTAATAATTGGAGATGTAAGTTTTTATTATGATTTGTCCTCACTCAACATTGCAAAAGATATTCCAATTAGTTTAACTATTTTTATTATCAATAATCAAGGTGGACATATTTTTGATAGATTAGAAGGACTTAAAACACAAAAAAAATCTATTTATGAAAAATATTGGATAACTCCTCCAGAATTAGATATAAAGAGTCTATCAAAAGCATTTAACTGTAATTATAATCATATAGGTCCAAGTCAGTATGAAAAAATTGGAACGATTATTAATAACATAGATTTAAAAGATAAAAAAATTAATTTAATTGAGATTAAGGTTGATCCTAGAAAGCATAAATTAAATAATTTAAAAATAGAAGAAAAAATTAAAAAAGCAATAAGCTAGTTATAAAGCTTTTCTCCTTCTGAGCTTGCAATAATTGCAGTACCAATACTNTCGCTAGTAACATTAACCATAGTTCTGATCATATCTAGAGGTCTATCAACTGCAAGCATTGCTCCAATAATAACTGCTACATCGTCATTATTAAAACCTACAGCTTGTGTAACGATAAAAATCATAACAAGTCCTGCACTAGGTATTCCTGCAGCACCTATGGATGCAAGAAGTGCAGTAATAACAACGATAAATTGTTGAGATAGTGTTAACTCAATACCAAGCACTTGACTGATAAATATGACTCCAGCACATTCATAAAGAGCGGTACCATCCATATTTATCGTAGCACCCATTGGTAAAACAAATCCAGAAACTTCTTTAGAAGCTTTAACATTTTCATTTACACATTTCATTGTAACTGGAAGTGTTGCACTAGATGAGGATGTCGAAAAAGCTGTTGCCATTGCTGATGCCATTGCTTTGAAGTGTANTAATGGATTCATTCTTGTTGTAATAAAAAATAATAATGGNAATACAATAAATAGATGCATCGATAGTCCTAATGCAATCGTTANCATATATTTTCCTACTGAATAAAATAAATTTAGNTCAGATANTGAAACTGTTTTAATAATTAAGCCAAAAACACCAATGGGGGAAAGTTTTATGATCATTTGAGTTAGATACATAATTGCTTGAAAGAGAGATTCAAAAAAATTAGATAACAACTGCTTATTTTCNCCAGGTAACCTTGTTATNGCTATNCCAATTAAAATAGTAAAGAAAATNACACTTAATATATCGCCATTTGCNGCAGCTGATATAGGATTTTCAGGAATCATTCTTATGAAAATATCAAGAGTTGAATCTGGAGTGTTTAAATTTTCATAATCATATTTATTTGCATTTAACAATGTTTTGTTATCAGAATAATTGANTCCAGGTTTTAGANCATTAGTTAATANTAATCCAATTAGTATTGCAAATAAGCTAGTACAGATATAATATAAAACGGTTTTTAGACCTAATTTACCTAATCTTCTAGTCACACCAATACTTGTTATACCAACTATTATTGATGTGAATATTAAAGGGATGATAATCATTTTNAGTAACTTAATAAAGATAGTACCCATAGATACAGAAAATTCATATAATCCAAGCAATAGATCAGATGANAAAATAAATATAAAGTTATTTTTTACATANGTNCCTAGAATTATTCCAAGTAACATAGAAATTAAAATNTGCCAATGAAGCTGTTTAAGTATATTTTTCATAATTAAATATAAAAAAAAAGGGGATTAAAAAATCCCCTTTTTTAAGTAAGGCTGAATTCTACTAGAATCCAAGACCAAGATTAANTGTGATGTCGAAGTCACCATCAATTAATTCATAGTCTATAGCTGTTGAAAGGTCAGTACCCCATCCAGCTCCAGCGCCTTCCCACCAAGTATAAGACATACCTAATGTTGGAGCAGCACCGTAACCTAAACGGAATGTAGAACCAGCAGGTCCAGCAAGACCTACCATAAGGCCACCTTCCCAACCAAATGTTGTGTTATCGTTCACATCAAAATGAACACCAAATGATGAAGCAGCAGTCATTGCACCAGCACCATCGTCAGCGTATGTATTACCCCAGTTAATGTTCATACCTGCGAACATGAAAGAAGCTAATGTAGCTATTGTAGCTATTTTAGTAACTAGTTTCATTTATTTTCTCCTTGTTTTGTTTATTTACTTATTTATTAAATCTAAACTAATTCATTTTTACGGCCTAAAATTAAACAATTTCAAACTATCTATGCAAACATTTAATGTAATACTTTAAGCAAAATATATGTAAGTCTAATAAAAACAACACCATAATAATTGTAAACTTACTACTAAAATACATGATTATCAACTTTTTTTACCTTTTGAGCTAAAAAAAATATCGTAAAAAATGTTATTTTTTAATTATTTGTGAGATTTTGGTTAGCATTTTAATAGGAATGTTGTGCTGGCTATCATATTTCATTAATTTAACATTAGCATTTTGTTCTTTTAATATATCATAAGATTCTTTTGATCTTTTAAAAGGTACTATTTGATCGTTTGTTCCATGACCAATAATAATTGGTGTCTCTTTTTGTGCATCATCTAAAACAATTTCATTAGAAATAAATCCAGAGATTGGAAAAATAGCTCCTAATGGTTGATTTAAGCTACATATTATTTCATAGCATACTAATGCACCAAGTGAAAAACCTATTACATATACATTTTTAGAATCAAATTTTTTAAATATTTCATTATAGAATAGATCACTAATTAGTTTTTTCGGTTCATCAAAAGCCCATTCTCCTGGTTTTACTTCATAAGACCAGGTTCGTCTTGTTGTATCGTTATCTACTAAGTAAGGACCTTGAACTAAATACCAATTATAATTATTAAATAGCTCATATTTTACTAGTGGTAAAAAGCTATCTTTATTGCCTTGCCAGCCATGAAATGCCACAATGACTTTATTACTGTTATTTGATTTAATAAAGGTGTAATCTATTTTTTTGATATTATTCATAAAATAATAATTTATTTATTAATAAAGATGTGTAATTTACGCATCATTTATATGTAATTATGTAACTGTTTATTACTAAAAAATAAAGAAAGATTATAATGATATTAGGGGTACCCAAAGAAACATTAAAAAATGAAACTAGAGTTGCAGTCATACCTGCAACTGTTAAACAATTGATATCTGCAGGTTTTGACATTTTTATTGAAAGTGGCGCTGGAGATCTTTCTCAGATATCAGATTCTGAATATACCAAATCTGGAGCAAAAATTTTTAATACTGCAAATGAAATTTATGAAAATTCAGATATGATATTAAAAGTTAATTCACCAACTGATAATGAATTATCAATGATTAAAGAAAACTGTTCTTATATATCTTTTTTTCAAACAATGAAAGAAACANCAAAAGTTAAAGTATTTAAAGATAAAAATATNACNGGTTTCTCTATGCATTTNNTTCCNAGAACAACATTAGCACAAAAAATGGATGCATTAAGTTCACAAACAAATATTGCAGGATANAAAGCAGTTTTAATTGGTTCGTGTCATATTGATAAATANATGCCTTTGCTAATGACGGCAGCTGGNACTATTTCACCNGCTAAAGTNCTANTTCTTGGAGCAGGAGTNGCAGGCCTTTCAGCAATTGCNACAGCAAAAAGATTAGGTGCNCAAGTAGAAGCTTCTGATGTAAGGCCTGAAGTTAAAGAGCAGGTTGAAAGTTTAGGAGCAAAATTTTTAGAAGTTGAATCNGACTCATCAGATGGNGTTGGAGAGGGAGGTTATGCTANAGANACTTCAGNTGATTACAANCAAAAGCAAGCTGAATTATTAAATGAAAGAATTTCNGTTTCAGATATAGTNGTTACAACNGCANTNATACCAGGAAGNCCAGCACCNATACTTATNAGTGATGAAATGGTAAAATCTATGAAACCAGGTTCAGTTATTATGGATTTAGCAGCTGAAAATGGTGGTAATTGTAGTTTAACAAAACCTGATGAGTTAGTTAATATTGATGGCGTCACTATTGATGGTACTGTCAATTTAGCTGGAACAATGAGTGTNCATGCATCACAATTATATTCGAAAAATGTGTGTGCTTTTTTATTACATGGTTACAATAAAGATGCTGATAGTTTTGATTTTGAGGATGAAATAGTATCNGGNTCAATGTTNACATACAAAGGTGAAATCGTTGATGAAAGAACAAAAGCTTCAATTGAGGAGGGAAATTAGTGGATATTACTATATTAACAATATTTGTCTTAGCAGTTTTTGTAGGATTTGAAATTATTACAAAAGTCCCACCAACTTTACATACACCATTAATGTCAGGTTCTAATGCAATATCTGGAATAGCTATTATTGGTGCAATATTGGCTACTATTGTTGATGGGCAAATAGGTATGTGGCTTGGCTTTATTGCTGTTGTATTTGCAATGATCAATGTTGTTGGTGGTTTTTTAGTAACTGATAGAATGCTTAAAATGTTTAAGAGGAAATAAATGGATAATTTTTATTTAGATTTAGCTTACTTAGTATCAGCCATATGTTTTATATATGGTTTAAAAATGTTAAGCCATCCAAAAACAGCAAGAAATGGTAATATGATTGCTACTTTAGGGATGTTAATTGCCATAGTTACCACAGTTTTAAGTGGTACAATGCTCAATATAAAAATGATTGCAATTGCTATGGTTGTAGGTTCAATTATTGGAGCATTTTTTGCTATAAGAGTTGAGATGACTCAAATGCCACAATTAGTAGCAATTTTTAATGGTTTTGGCGGAGGTGCTTCTGCATTAGTTGCATCTTCTGAATTTATTAAAAATTCAGATAGTTTATTTACGCCAGGAACTGAAGTTTCAATGTTATTACTTGTTTCCATAATTTTAAGTTTATTGATTGGTACTTTGACTTTTACAGGAAGCTTTATTGCTTTTGGTAAGCTTCAGGGATTAGTAACTACAAAGCCAGTAACATTTACTGGTCAGCAATTGTTTAATGCAATTATCGCAGTAGTAATTATCATAGCTTCTTACATGGTTCCAACATACGGATTAAATTCATTCTATACGATTGTCTTTTTATCTGGACTTCTTGGAATTCTTTTAGTAATTCCTATTGGAGGTGCAGATATGCCTGTTGTTATATCATTGCTTAATTCGTATTCAGGAATTGCTGCAGCTATGACAGGGTTTGTACTTTATGGTGCTGGTGAGCAATCTGCTGGTAGTGCATTAATTATTTGTGGAAGCTTAGTTGGTGCCTCAGGAATGATTTTAACACAGATTATGTGCAAAGGAATGAATAGATCTTTAGCAAATGTAATTTTTGGGGCTGTTGGAGGTGATGATTCATCTGGAGGTTCTAGTGAAGGTCAACAATTAAATATTAAAAGTTATTCAACAGAAGAGGCTGCAATGATTTTTGATGCTGCAGAAAAAATTATAGTGGTACCTGGTTATGGTTTAGCAGTAGCACANGCACAACATGCAGTAAGAGANGTAGCTGAATTTTTGGAAGNTAAAGGAAAAAAAGTATTATACGCAATTCATCCAGTTGCAGGAAGAATGCCAGGACATATGAATGTACTTTTAGCAGANGCTAANATATCATATGAGCAATTAAAAGATCTTGATGAAATTAATCCAGAATTTGAGGATTGTGATGTAGCNTTAGTTNTAGGAGCAAATGATGTTGTTAATCCTGCTGCAAGATCAGATCAAAGNAGCCCTATTTATGGTATGCCTATATTAAATGTTGATAAGGCTAGAACAGTGATGGTCAATAAAAGATCAATGAATGCTGGATTTGCTGGTATTCAAAATGAGTTGTTTGGATATGATAATACAATAATGATTTTTGGCGATGCCAAAGATATGCTTACACAGCTGTTAAATGATTTAAAGGAATTATAATCGATTTTTATATTGACAACTATTATATTCAAATAATTATAGCTATAATTGTAGGCTATTTGTTTGGTTGTATTCAAACTTCATTTTTCATTGGAAAAATTTTATTCAAAATAGATNTTAAAAANNAAGGAAGTAAAAATGCAGGTGCTTCAAATGGTGTTTTATTNTTTGGATGGGCATATGGNGTTTTTATAGGATNAGTAGATTTAATGAAAGCATATATTCCTGTATCAATTTGTTTGACGTTAACACAATTTGATATGTTTTTAGCTAGTATAGTTGGTGGTGGTGTAATATTAGGTCATATTTATCCGTTTTTTATGAATTTTAATGGAGGGAAGGGCATGAGTTCATATTTTGGTATGATACTTGCTCTAGATTTCTCATTCGGCATGATTTTGCTTCTCCTTTCAGCTGTATTTTTAATGGTGACAAATTATGTTGCAGTTGCTACAATTTTAATTTTACTTATTGTTCCTATTAGAGAATTTTTTCAATCTAGCTATATGCAATATCACCCAGAATTTGTATTAAGTTTATTATTCTTTTCAATACTAATTATTTCTAAGCACTTAGAAAATTTAGTAAAAATTAAGAATGGAACTGAAACTACATT
>NZRW01000008.1 GCA_002701185.1 Fidelibacterota bacterium | reverse complement strand
CTTGGATCGGTGACGGTTTTGAAGATTGTGAAGACCAAGCATTTGGTTGTGATTTAACATGTTATGACAATGATGGTGGTGACTGTGGTGGTGATACTACAACTGGTGGTACAACTGGTGGTGGAAATTGNCCNGNAGGTACNGTTCCNGANTGTTCAGGTGANGGNGACTGNTGTCCAGAATCTTGGATCGGTGACGGTTTTGAAGATTGTGAAGANCAAGCAGTTTGGNTGTGACNTAACNTGTTATAANAATGANGGNAANGACTGTGGNGANGGNCCAGATCCAAATGATGATTTATGGAACTGGTACGACATGGTTGATTGTGAAGATGGTGCAGATGAGTGTTCACGTACATATGAATTTACATATGACTGGTTCTGCTCAGGTAACCCAGGTACAGCTCAAGTAACATTACTNTATGATTGTTCAGATCCGAACAGTGAATGTAATGGTGGNGNTGCAATNGTAGGTGGTTACGATGGNTTCTGGAGTGCTAACCCNGATGGNGGTACTNTAGGATTTNCTGATGGTCTTTGTCCAGGTGTTGTAATGGATTGGGACTTCTTCTTTGCNCTTGATCAAATCGGTGTAGCNTACGGATATGANATGGAAGGTCTTGGNACTGATTCTATAGCAGGTNNNGGTATTCANGATGACGTATTCTANAATGGTAACTTTAACGTTGATGGATGGACANCAATCGTTCCAGTAGATGGTGGCGNNGACGAAGGTTGNCCGGATGGTTTTGTTGAAGACTGTTCNGGNGATGGNGATTGTTGTGCAGCATCNTGGATCGGTGATGGNTTNGAAGATTGCGAAGACCAAGCATTTGGTTGTGATCTGACATGNTATGATAACGATGGTGGCGACTGTGGTCCAGATTGTGCTGCTGGAGATATCAACTGTGATGGTTCTATCGATGTTGTTGACGTTGTTAANATGGTTAATGCAATCATTGATGGTGGTACATTAGACAATGGTGACATAAATGGTGATGGTTCACTNGATGTTGTTGACGTTGTTCTNCTNGTTAACTACATTATNGATGGTGGTGCTAGAGCAATGGATGCTGATAAAGCAACTATNACNATAGCAGATAATGCTTTAAGATTATCAGCTAATGGTTACATAGGTGGTGTTCAGATGACATTGAGCCATGCTAACGGTTTNGAGTTAAACCTTACAGAAAACGCTATGGTTTCTGAATATAAAACATCAGGCACAACAACTACATTAGTGGTTGTAGTACCTGAAGAGGAGCTGATCTTTACAGCGAATCAATCTTTTGAAGTAGTTGACATGATTGTTGCTAACTCAGAAGTTGAGATTGATGTAGACACAGTATCTGAGTTNGGATTAACTGCAGCTTATCCTAACCCATTTAATCCAAGTACAACTGTAACACTTGCAGTACCAACTGCAGACTTTGTTTCAGTTAAAGTTTATAACCTAGTTGGTCAGGTTGTAGGTGTACTTGCTGAGGGTATGATGGATGCTAATACTTATACATTTACTTGGAATGCAGCTGACATGTCAAGTGGTGTGTATTTAATTAGAGCTGAGTCTGGTTCTAACGTTGATATTCAGAAAGTATTACTAGTGAAGTAATTCATAGATATATTTTCTAAATATAAAAAAAGCCCCGCAAATTACTTGCGGGGCTTTTTATTTACATTAATTTTTTATAAAAACTTTGATTTATTTTTCATTAATAAATTCAATGCGTCTTCATACGTGTTATCAATATCACCATTAAGAATAGCTTCTTCAATAAAGCTTTTAACTTTACCAACTTTTTTACCAGCATCAATATTTAATAAATTCATAATTTCTTTTCCACCAACTGGAGATTGAAAGTTTCTTAGCTCATCTCTTAATTTTACATCTCTCATTGATTCTTCAACTCTATTAAAATTATTTATATATTTTTCAACTTTCTTTTGATTTTTTGTTGTGATATCAGCCCTACATAATATCATCAGATCATCAATGTTATCACCAGCTTCTACCATTAATCTTCTTATAGCNCTATCAGTAATATTTCTTTTGGCTAGAGCAATTGGTCTTAAATGAAGTTTGGTCATATTCATTAGATAATTTCTAAGTTCTTTAGAAAGCTTCATTCTTTCTGCAACANCCTTCATCATTCTTCTTCCAATTTCTTCATGCCCATGATATGTCCAGCCTTTAATTTTATCAAATCTTTTCGTAGGAGGTTTAGCAATATCATGAACTAAAGCTGCAAATCTAATTTCCATTTTATCTGTAAGTTTAGCTGCGTTATCAACAACTTGAAGAGTATGTATAAATACATCTTTATGTGATTTTCCATCAATAATTTCAACACCTGACATTACATCCATTTCAGGAAAAACAAATTTTAGCAACCCAGTATCTTTCATTAAATAAAAAGCAATGCTAGGTTTGTCAGTTTTTAAACATTTAACAATTTCTTCAGTGATTCTTTCCCATGATATAATTTCAAGCCTTTTAGACATTCTACTTATGCTATCTAAAATATTACTAGCAATTTGAAAATCCAATTTAGCTGCAAATCTTACAGCTCTTAACATTCTTAGAGGGTCATCACTGAAAGTTTCATCTGGATCAAGCGGTGTGATTAATATGCCTTTATTCAAATCTTTTATTCCACATAATGGATCAATAATTTCTCCAAAATTTTCTTGATTCAACGACATTGCAATGGCATTAATTGTAAAATCTCTTCTTAATAAATCTTCTTCAAGAGTNGTNCTNTCTACGATTGGCTTTCTAGAATCTTTTACATATGATTCTTTTCTAGTCTCTGCTATTTCTATTTGNTAATCTTCATGAACTAATCTTGCAGTTTTAAAATTTTCAAAGGGTACAATTGTTTTGATATCTAACTCTTTTGCAAGATGTTCTGAAAAAAGCATATAATCACCTTTNACGGTAATATCTATATCTGGATAGGGTTCATCAATTTTAGAGCCTAGGATTGCATCTCTAACATAACCACCTATAGCATAAGCTTCACAATTAATACTTGAAGCAACATTTTTAACAGCCTCAAAGACTTTAAACTCAACTTTAGATGTATCTAATAAATTTATTATATTACTCATAATCAAATTTTAGCAAAAAAATTAATCAAAACTATATAATAATTTATAAAATATATAATAATTGACTAAATTCTAATATAGTTTAATATATTAAATAACATGTCAGATAAAAAAATTACAATAGAAGAAGTCAAACATATTGCCAAGTTATCAANATTGAATATACCTGATAATGAGCTTAAATATTATTTATCTGAAATGGATAAAATGATTAATCATTTTAACATTCTTTCCAAAGTAGATACTTCTGATGTTCAGCCAATGACTCATGTAAATACTATGACTAATGTTTATAGACAGGATGAGCCAAAAGATTCGCTAACTACAAAAGAGGCTCTCAAAAACTCATCTGAAACTTTTGGGCAATTCATCAAAATACCTAANATTATAGATTGATTTAATATGCCAGTAAAAAATCAGAAGAAATATATATTTGTTTTTGGAGGTGTTATATCTGGTTTAGGTAAAGGTATTGTGGCCGCATCATTAGGTTATTTNCTAAAATCAATGGGGCTTCGTGTTACTATTCAAAAGTTAGATCCATATTTAAATGTTGACCCAGGAACTATGAACCCCTATCAGCACGGTGAGGTATTTGTTTTAGATGATGGTTCTGAAACAGATCTTGATTTAGGACATTATGAACGATTTATTGATGAATCATTAACTAAAAATAATACAACTTCTTCAGGTAGAGTGTACTGGGATGTTTTGGAAAGAGAAAGAAGAGGTGATTATTTAGGTGACACAATTCAGGTTATTCCTCACATTACAAATGAAATTAAAAGAAGAATTAAAAATGTAAATAAATCAAATAAATTTGATGTAGTAATTACAGAGGTTGGCGGAACAGTTGGTGATATTGAAGGACAACCATTCTATGAAGCGATTAGACAAATGGTTTTAGAGGAAGGAAAATCAAATTCAATAATAATACATACAACTTTACTACCATTTATAAGTGCAGCAGGAGAAATCAAGACTAAACCTACACAGCATAGTGTTATGACACTAAGGGCTATTGGTTTAGATCCAGATATATTAGTTTGTAGAACGCAACAAAATCATCATTTAACAAATAAAACAAGAAAAAAATTAGCACTATTTTGTAATGTTGAAAGTGATAATGTATTTGAATCACCTGATGTTGATACAATTTATGAAATACCATTAGTATTATATAATCAGGGTTTTGATAAAACAATTACAAAATTATTAGGAATAAATAAAACTAAGAAACATACACAAATAAAATATTTGGATAAAGCTATTAAAACATTCAAATCTCCAAAAAATAATGTGACAATAGCAATCTGTGGAAAATATAATAGTCTACATGATGCCTATAAAAGTATTTTAGAAGCTTTCATTCATGCTGGAATAGATAATGATGCAAAAGTTAATGTCAAATGGATTGATACGGAAGATTTTGAAAGGAAATTAGATTACTCTATTTTTGAAAATATTGATGGAATTTTAATTCCAGGAGGTTTTGGATATAGAGGTATAGANGGTAAAATTTTAGCAACACAATATGCTAGAGAAAATAATATCCCTTTCTTNGGTATATGTNTNGGNATGCAATGTGCAGTTATTGAATTTGCAAGAAATGTATGCAATCTTAGTAATTCAAATAGTAAAGAATTTGATAATCAAACTAAATATCCTGTTATTGATTTAATGCCATCACAAAAAAAGGTTATTGANAAAGGTGCAACTATGCGTCTAGGGAAATATTCGTGCACATTATCTACAAAAAGTCGTGCATTTGAAGCTTACGGTAANAGAAATATTAATGAAAGNCACAGNCATAGATATGAAGTTAACAACAAATATAAAAAACAATTAATTAAAAATGGNTTATCAATCACAGGTATAAATCGTAAGTTAGATTTGGTTGAGATTGTAGAGATAAAAAATCATAATTGGTTTGTTGGNGTTCAGTTTCATCCTGAATTAAAAAGTAGAATAGTTAATGTTCANCCTCTTTTTAGAGATTTTATATCAGCTTCAATCAAATTTAAGAAATGAATGACGATTTATTAAACAGATTATCAAAAATTAAAATAGTTGTTTCAGATGTTGATGGTATATTAACAGATGGCACAATCATTGTCTCAAAAGGTCAGGAATTTAAAACTTTTCACGTTGAAGANGCTCTTGGTACTAGGCTACTTGAATTAGCTGAAATACCAATTTCATTTATTTCAGCCAGAGAATCTGAAGCTACAACTGCAAGATTAAATGAATTAAAAATAAAAAATGTTTACCAAGGATATTTAAATAAANTACATGCTTTAGATAAAATTTTAAAGTTGCACAATCTAAAGAAAGAGCATGTGTTATATATTGGTGATGGTTATGTTGATATGCCTGTAATGGAAGANGTTGGCTTTTCAATTTCTGTACCCAATGCTCATGATGAAGTCAAAGAACTTGCTGATTTTGTGACGAAAAAATCAGGTGGTGAAGGAGTTATGGTAGAAGTAGCAAAGTATGTTCTTAAATCAAAAGGTATATATAATCAGGTTTTTGAAAAAATGAAAAAATATATATATGAAGCGTAATTTGATTTATTTTATTTTATATTTATTTTTTATGGTTTCATGTAGTGATGATAGTGTTGCTAGTACGGATAAATTAGTAGATATTGATATATTAAATTTTGCAGATATAGCAATAAGTAAGGAAAATCAAAAAATTGTAAATGCTGTGGCATCAAAATTATTGAAAGATGAGAATAATATATATCTTAAAGCCGAATATGATATCACTGAATCATCTGAAATACGATCTAAATTAACTCAAACTGTTATTCAAGACCCTTCATCATCAAATAGAATAATGACANTNGCGCTAGACCTACATAAAAAAGATGGNAANATAAGGGCTGAATTTTTNGGTAAAGATCAAAATNTTGTTTCTTCAATANTNTATTCTGATTCAGCGCATATCAATAATCGATATAATAANATGATAGCTGAGGGTAATGTGGTAATNTATTCTCCTAANACTAATTTAATGCTTTTAGGAAATAAAGTTTTATGGGATAATAGAGCTAAAAGAATTTTATCAGAAGAAAATGTTACTATCGTTAAAGTTACAGAAAATGACNAAGTNCCATGCGTTCAAAAATCAATAGGTTTTGAGTCAGATATGGATTTATCTAATTATATTTTTTACAACATAAAAGGTCAGATTGGTGAGGATTGTTTTTAATGACTAAAAAAATAATTCATATCAATCATTTAATGAAAAAATATGGGCAAAGAAAAGTTGTTTCAGATGTTTCTATGACACTTAATAAAGGAGAAATCATAGGTTTGCTTGGCCCTAATGGAGCTGGTAAAACAACTACATTTTATATGATAACAGGTATGNTTAAAGTAAGTTCAGGTAGTATCATGCTAAATGAAACTAATCTAACTAAAATGAGTATGGATAAAAGAGCTCGTCTAGGTCTNGGTTATTTAGCTCAAGAACCTTCAATTTTTACCGACTTGAGTGTTGAGGATAATTTGAAATTAGTATTAGAGTTTTCAAATTTAAGTAAATCAGACCAATCTCAAAAACTTGAAGAGCTATTNCATGATTTTTCAATTGAACATATTAGAAAAAGTATAGCTAAACATCTGTCAGGAGGAGAAAGAAGAAGAACAGAAATTGCTAGAGCTTTAATTTTAAATCCAGATTTTATTTTACTNGATGAGCCTTTTGCTGGAATCGATCCAATAGCNGTTGAAGATATACAGCAAATTATTAAAAAATTGAAAGATAATAACATAGGTATATTAATTACGGATCATAATGTAAGAGAAACTCTTTCAATTACAGACAGGTCATATTTGATTTATGATGGATCAATTTTAAAGTCTGGAACATCAAAAGAATTAGCTGAAGATCCAATTGTCAGAGATAAATATTTAGGTAAAAATTTTAAATTAGAAAATAATGAATAAGCCAAAAATTACTCAAAATATAGAACAAGGACTTTCTTTATCTCCTCAGCAGNTNATTAGAGCTAATATTTTACAACTAAACTCNATTATGTTAGAGGCTCGTTTGTATCAAGAATTAGAATCTAATCCAGCGCTTGAAATTATTGAAAGTGAGCCAAATCAAGATTCGGANACAANTAATGATACAGATGAAGATANTTCTATAGATTATAGTGATGAAGATTATGANAATTGGAATACTTCACAAAAATCAAATGAAGATTTTGATATNACTACAAANCTTAAAAATCAATCTACTCTTTTTGATCAGGTAATGTCAGTATTNATAGATGAAAATTTAACAGATGAAGAAATTAAAATTGCTGAACAAGTAGTTGGAAATTTAGATCATCAAGGGTATTTGGAAATTGATTCCCAGCTAATTGCAGATAGATTAAACACTACTAATGAAATAGTATTAGGTATTATTGAAAAAATTAAACATTCAGAGTTTCCAGGGCTTGCTTCCTCAAATATTAGAGAATGTTTGTTATCTCAATTATCAACATATAATATTTCAAGTTTAGCAACTGATATCATCAAAAATTATTTTGATGACTTTATGAATAGAAGGTATGAAAAAATCATTGAAAAGATTGGGTGCACACATGATGATTTACAACAAGCAACAACTATTATTTCACAATTAAATCCAAATCCTAGATCGATGGTTGATGAAACTGACTATAAGATAAATACTATCATTCCTGATGTTATTCTTGAAAAAAT
>NZRW01000007.1 GCA_002701185.1 Fidelibacterota bacterium | reverse complement strand
TAAATGTTAATATTAAAGACAATAATATATTTAAAAGTATTTTCATTTTTCTAATTCAATCTGATTATTCATAGCCTTAAATGAAGCTTGTCTTAAAATAGATTCATAATCTGACATCACATCCATTGAAAGTATCAGTTCAACAATATGATCATAAAAAACATAGTTTTTAGAATCATTTAAAAGTACAATTACTTTATCAATAACTGATGGATCTCCAAAGTTAGCTAAAGATTTAATTGCTTTTATTCTTATATGATATGGTAAGTGTTCAGTCAAAGCAACTTCTATAATCACGGGCTTTAACTCCACATTATTTTGCTCACTCATAATGTCCATTAATCTTATAAGCATACTGTAATATTGTTGTTTNCCAATTTGNTAGGATTCAAGTAAAGCCAAAATCATTTGTTGATTATCAAGATCACCCATAACCTCTAATGCAAAATCATTCATACTTTGTCTAGTATTAGGGTCACCTAAAAGCTCAATAAAATAATCAACTAGTTCAGTTGCTTCCTTTTTAGCTAAAATATCTACGGCTAATTTTCTTGTAATAAGATTATGTTCTTTGTTTTTAGCAATTTCCATTAATACTGGAATTGCACGNTCATCNCCCATATTACCAAGTGCAATTGATAATAACTGNCTGTTTTTTTGATGGTTGATTCGACTAATTTCATATAATTCAAGTAGAGTTATAATCTGATCATCTGTACCATTTTCACCAATAGCGTTAACAATTACCTCTCTCAAATCCATAATTTTAGATTCACTTTTTTTAAGNGCTGAAGTTAATGCACTAATTGATTCACTATCTCCATATTTAGCTAATANTTCAATTGATTTAATCATCATATCTAAATCAATTAATTCTGCATTTCTAATTGATTTTTGTATTGCCTCAATAACTAATGGATCTTTACTTTCTGCTAGCGCTTCTAATGAAGCCATTCTAACATCATATTGTAAATCAGAGTTATTATAAGCGTTGATAAGTAATGTAATTGGCGCTCTTTTTCCATCAGCTAATAAATCTCTTTGGACATTAACATCTTCCATAGTCTGTATTTCTGGGTCATTAAATGAAATACGTTCAATTTTCCCATTTCTCATTACACATGATGTAAGAAATAGGCAGATAATAGATAATATATATACTTTATTTTTCATATTTTATAATTCTTATACCTATAATAAAGGTAAGGAATATACGATAAATCAACCAAATATATCTAGCTGAATTAAAATAATCATTTTTCACCCCAACTTTTTTGAACAAAAGTTTTATTTTTATCAAAAATAGTCACAGTGAATTTTGTTAACCAATCTCCTAAATGAATAAATTTTTTATCACCTTTTTCTATAATGCCTNTCTCGTGATAATGACCCATAAGTAAGGTATCAATATTATTTTTTTCCATTNTTTTAAATGCATAATCTTTTAGTTCNTTTTTAAGTGACTGATTTAGTCCAGGATAGTTTGGGTTAAGCTTGTTTTTAGAATTAGAAATTTTTTTTGCAAAAAATGTCATAATTGATATTGGAACTATNCTAATTAAAAAAATAAATAACCAGCTACGTATGATTTTTTTCATAAACCTATACATTACATCATTTTTTAAAATTCCATCACCATGTGTGATTAATATTTTATGTTTATCAATATTTACTATGTAATCACTTTTATGAACATTACATTTAAATGTTTTTTGCATATAACCAAAATCCCAATAATCATGATTTCCNACAACATAATGAATTTCGATATTTTGTTCATTTAGAGATTGTAGATTTTGAATTATATCGTCATAATATTTAGGTATNCCTGAGAANGTTTGNAGCCAAAAATCAAAAAAATCACCTCCTATAATTAATGTGCCACCTGTTTTTTTAATATGCTCAAACAAATTAAAAAGTTTATTGCGTCTTTCAGTTTCAGCCTCATTGTAATCTAGGAGAAAGTGATTATCAGATATAAAATATACAGGTAATTTCATTTTACATTGTTCCTATACTATAAATAATCTATATATTTAGTTATATTGTTNCTAATTTTGGAAACCTTTNGTTATCATTATATTATAATAAATATAACTAAATCTAAACTATGAAATTTACAAAATATATATTTTTAATTTTTATTATTCCTATCTATTGCCAATTTGGTAAAAATATAGTGCAATATAAAAGTTTTGATTGGCACTACATTCAATCAAAATATTTTGATGTATATTTTTATGATTCAGATAAAGGATCTACAAATATTAATAGTAACGCTGAATTTGTTGCTAGAGAATCTTTAAANTCATATGATATTATTTCTAATGCTATTGGATGGAAATTAAAAAATAGGATTCCCATTATTGTTTATAATTCTCACAATGATTTTCAACAAACAAATATAATTGATATGTATATGCCTGAAGGTGTTGGTGGAGTTACAGAATTATATAAAAATAGAGTTGTCATTCCATTTGATGGTAACAATAACCAATTTAAAACTGTTATTCATCATGAATTAGTACATGCTTTTATAAATGATTACATTTATAAAGGAAGTATTCAAAATATGCAAAATGATGATGTTATATTAATACCATTGTGGATGAATGAAGGCTTAGCAGAATTTTTATCAACACCTTGGCAAACTGAATCTGATATGTGGATGAGAGATTTAGTTGTAAATGGTGAAAAACTACCTAAATTGAATGAATTAAATGGCTACCTTGCATATAGAGGGGGTCAATCAGTATGGAAATACATTGTTGAAGAATTAGATACGTTATATGCTCAAGGTAAAACAGAAGCTCCTTCAATTATTGCATCAATATTTTCTGCAATTTCTACATCTTCAGATTTAAACACAGCATTAGAAAAAGCACTAAATATAGATTTAGAGAGCCTTGAATCTGGATGGCATAAATATTTAAAATCAGAATATTGGCCTGATATAAATAATAGAGATTATTTAGATGATATTTCATCTACCATATTTGATTACGAAAAAGTAAATAGTACATATGATATAGGTCCATCATTATCCCCAGATAAATCAAAATTAGCATTTTATTCTAATCAAAAAGGTATTATGAGTTTATGTATTGTTCCAAGTGACTGCAAAGATTGTAGCTCAAAATCAATTAGCACTATTTTAAAAAGTGGTATGTCTATTGAATTTGAAGAGTTGCATGTTTTAAAAGCAGGAATTTCATGGTCTCCTGATAGCAAAAATATTATTGTAGCTTCTTCTTCAAAAGGTAAAGATTTACTTTATACAATTGATACAAATAATAACAAAAAACAAAAGCATGAGTTTAATGAATTTAATTTTGGTTCAATATCACAACCTATTTGGCATCCAATAGATGAAAGTAAAATTGCTTTTATTGCAACTAACATTTCACAAAGTGATATATATCTTTATGATTTAAAAACAAAAAAAATTATTCAGATAACAAATGATATTTTTACGGAGAAAGAAATAAGTTGGTCTAACGATGGTCAGAGTATATTGTTTAGTTCAGATAGAACAAACATCAATAATGAGTTATGGTCATCGGAATATGATTTGTTTAAATATGATTTAAATAATAAAGCTATTATTCAGCTGACAGATACAGATTTTAATGAGCATTACCCAATATTAACAAATAATGATAGTACTTTAATTTATATTTCTGATTATAATGGTATAAATAATTTATCTGTTAAAAATCTTTCTGACTCATCAATGAAACTCATCACGAATTTATATACTGGCATTTCTCAAATTACTGCTGTTGATAACGATATATATTTTTCTAGTCTAAATGATAGAAAGTTCATTTTATCTAAGTTAGATTCATCAATGTATTTTTCTAACCCAACTAATATAACAAATGCTAAATGGCAAAGTGAAACAAACGATTATGATTTTACAAAACTAAAAAATAGATTCGATAAAAAAAGGCATAATTATAGAAATTATATATTTGATAAAAATTTAGCACAAGCGAATAATGAAGTGATACNAGATAGCTTGTTTCTCACTACAATTGATAGTAGTGGTAATTATGTTATAAAAAAATATAAAACAAAATTTAGTTTAGATGTTGGTCAATTATCTGTGGGTGTAGGATTGAATGCAAGAAATAATAATTATGCTCAAAACGGATTAGCTGTATTTCAGTTTAGTGATATTCTTGGTGATCATAAGATATATTTAGGCACTGAGCTCGATGTCAATTTTAAGCGTTCAGATTATGCTTTGGTATATAGNTATTTACCTAAACTGATTGATTGGACTTTTATGTTTACTCATGATGGTTTTACNGTTAGAGAAAATAGTTATATTGATGAAAATGGTAATTTGTTAGAAGATCAGACTTTGTATGAAAATATCTCAATTGGCATTGATGCAAATAGACCGTTATCAAGATTTAATAGAATTGAATTTAATNTNAGTCAATATTACATGTTAGTTCATGATGANGTAGTNAATGGAAGCTCTCAATATGGCGGNGTTGAAAGTAGTGATTTAATTTATAATGGAAACCTAACAACATTTAGTACGAGATATGTATGGGATAACACNAGATGGTTTTATACATACCCNAATAATGGCAGTAGATTTTATTTTAAGTTTAAAACTGACCCTACAACAAATAAGGATATAAATTTACTGAGTTTTGATGGTAGAGTTTATAGGCCATTGTTTAATGGTGTAAGTATTTTTTTGAGAAATTTTTTGGGTCACAGTTGGGGTGACAATAGGCAATCTATATACTTAGGATCAGAACCTTCTATATATTCTTCTAATCCTTATATATCTGATTTTTATCTTAATGAATTCNATNCTGGAAACTCTAATCTCCTAACATTGTTTAATTTTACTGAAAACATAACACCTGTAAGAGGTGTGCCATTTATGTATAAATCTGGAGATAATCTAGCACTATTTAATTTTGAATTAAGAGCTCCTTTTTTACTTTATTATTTTCCTGCAATNAAGTGGTTTGGTCAAATAAATGGTGTTTTATTTCTTGATATAGGTGTTACTTGGAATAATAATGAATCTCTACCAAATATATCAANTCAATCTAATTGGACTCGCAGAGAAGAGGACCCAACTAAACGTACAGGCTGGGTTATGTCATATGGCTGGGGACCAAGGTTTATATTTTTAGGCATGCCTTTGAAGTTAAATTTTGCTTGGCAATATAATCCTATCACAAAAGAAAAATCTGATAGAAGATACGAAGTTACTATCGGGATTGATTTATAATTTGCAAAAAACATACAAACATGTTTATATTAAAACGTGCAAAACGTGTAAATANAAGGAAACTTTTATGAAATTTTTATTTTACATATTATTTATAACAACTTTATTGNCTCAACAAAGTTTACAAATCAATGATGAAAAATCATCAATTAAGTGGAAAGGTACAAAGTCTACGGGAGCCTATCATGATGGACTTATTAATGTCAAAAGTAGCAATTTACAATTTGATAAAAATAATCAGCTCCTTGGAGGTGAAATCATTATTGATATGAATTCAATTATTTGCACTGATATCAAAGATAAAGGTAGCAATGGCTATCTGGTAAAACATCTTAAAAATGACGACTTTTTTGCTACAGATAAGTTTCCATTATCTCACCTCAAGATTCTTAATGTAACTACAGATGATAACAATAATTTTAAAATCAAAGCAGATTTAACTATTAAAGAACAAACACACCCAATTGAGTTTACAGCAAATATAATCTATAGTAATAATGTAGGTCTTGCGTCTGGAAAAATAGAAATAGATAGATCATTATATAATATTAAATATAAATCTAAATCTTGGTATCCAGATATTGGGGACAGATTTATTAATGATCAATTTGAGTTGTTTTTCAATTTACTTGCAGAGAAAAAATCATGAAAACGTATAATTTAGAATTTGAACAGTTCATTGATTTGCCTATTGATGATGTATTTAGTTTTTTTTCAAAGCCTGAAAATTTATCATTGATAACCCCACCAAGATTAAAATTTGATATTCTTACTCCTACTCCATTGGAAATGAAAGATGGCCAATTAATAGATTATTCATTAACTATTTTATATACATTAAAATTACATTGGAGAACATTAATTACATATTATGATAAGCCTAGAAAGTTTATAGATCAGCAAATAAAAGGACCTTATTCTTTATGGCATCATACTCATACATTTGAGGAAAAAGATGGCGGTACTATCATTAAAGATAATTTAACATACGCAATACCAATGGGAATTATTGGTAGAATTGTACATTTTCTGTATATAAGGCACGATATCAATGGAATATTTAAGTATAGACATAAAATTTTAGATAAAATTTTTTCAGAAATTAAAAAACAATCAGGAAAATCATTATGAAAGTAGCAGTATTTGGAGGTACTGGTTTTGTAGGCAAGTACATCCTTAAATCACTTAGAAAACATGACCATGAAATTTATACACTAGTAAGAAATGGCAGTGAATCAAAAATAGATTATATTGAAAATGTAAATATTATTAATGGTGAAATCATTAACAATACTTCATTGGATCAAACAATGATGAATTGCTCTACAGTTATTTATAATATAGGTATCATTCGTCAGTTTAAATCTAAAGATATCACTTTTGAAAAATTACACTATGAGTTTGCTAAGATGGTGATTGATAGAGCAGTTCATTATGATATCAAGCATTTTATTTTGATGAGCGCAAATGGTGTAAAAAGTGAAGGCACTGGTTACCAAACAACTAAATTTCGTGCAGAAGAGTATTTGAAAAGTTCTGGATTGAACTATACAATATTTAGGCCATCACTTGTTTTTGGAAAACCTAAAAATGATCAAGAATTTTGCTCACAACTTAGAGATACAATGTTAAAATTACCTATTCCTGCTCCTCTTTTTTTTAAAGGGTTAAATATTGGAAATGCAGGTAATTTTTCAATGTCACCAATACATGTCGAGAACGTAGCTGATTTTTTTGTNAAATCAATTCAGAATGAAAAACACTATATGCAGACATATGAATTAGGAGGAATGAAATCCTTTAACTGGAAAGAAATAATCAGCACAATTTCATCTGCATTAAAGAAAAATAAATTAATGATTCCAGCACCTGTGATGCCAATTAAATTAGTAGCAGGTTTGTTAGATAGATTTAAGTTTTTTCCAATTACACGAGATCAGTTAACAATGTTACTAGAAGGTAATACATGTGATTCCAAAAATCTTTTTTCAGAATTTGATATTCAACCTATTGATTTCAATAAAAGAAATTTATCATATCTTAGACAAAAATGAATAAATATTTAAAACTTTATGACTTGATTGGTTTTAAAATCTGCTGGGTATTATGTGCTTTTTGCTCTATTTGGAATCAACCATATTTAGGACCACTTGCTACGACATTTTTTATAATGATGCATTTATACTTTGTAAGATTTAAATCTCGAGATATCAAAATTGTTTTGATAGCTATTTTATGTGGACTACTATTAGATACATCTTTTTCAAAACTAGGTTTAATTAGTTATCAAGGCGGTATTTTTGCCCATTATGGTTTATCACCATTATGGATATTATCAATGTGGGCTGGCTTTTCATTATCAATGATGTATACACTTGAAAGTATTAAAGACAAATANATCATCTCATCCTTTCTTGGTTTGATTGGTGGGCCATTATCTTATAGTGCAGGTGTTGGCATTGGCTCAATAACAATACATACAACTTTTGCATATGTTGTATTGGGATTTGCATGGGCTATAGTAGTACCTGTTTTATTCAAATACTCAAATACTTACGAAATTTAAATAGCATGACATCATTAGTTTTATTTAAAAATAACTTACGAATAAATGATAATGATATTTTATTTGATGCCTGTAAAGATGATAAGAAAATATTGCCCGTATATATTTTAGATGAAAAAAATACTGACAAACCTTTAGGATCTAGCTCAAAATATTGGTTACACAAATCACTAGAATCATTAAACAATAAATTAAATAATAATCTACAAGTCTTCAAGGGTGATACAATTAAAATAATTAGTAGTTTGTTAGAATTACATTCTATAAATCAAATTTATTGTGAAGAGCCTTTTCTTAGTATGGATATTACTTTATTTGATAAACTTCAAAATTTATGCAGTTTAAAAAATATTGATTTAAATACAAGAAATTGTACTTTACTATGGAAACCATATCATATACTTAAAAGTGATGATACACCATATAAAGTTTTTACGCCTTTTTATCGTAGGGGATGCTTAACTTCAACTTTACCCCAAAAACCAGTTGGCAGTCCCTCATCTATCAATTATTATAGTTGTTCAAACAATACTTCTATTGACCAATTGGAGTTATTAGATAATTTTCCATGGCATGAGAAATTTGACAATATTTGGAAAATTGATGAAGAAAGTGCGATGTATATTTTTAAAGATTTTATTGATACAAAAATAAATGATTATAAATTAGAAAGAGATTTTCCTGCATTAAATAAGAATTCAAAGTTATCTCCATATATTAGATTTGGACTGATATCAATAAATAGAATGTGGTATGAACTTGATAAATTAATACCAAATAAAAGTATTGATCACTTTAAATCAGAACTTGGATGGAGAGAGTTTTCATATTATTTATTATATCACTTCCCTCACTTACAATATGAGAATATGCAAGCAAAGTTTAATAATTTTGAATGGGAAAATTCAAATAAACATTTTGAAGCTTGGAAAAAAGGATGTACNGGATATCCTATTGTAGATGCTGGCATGCGTGAACTTTGGCAAACAGGCTTCATTCATAACAGAACTCGAATGGTTGTTGCTTCTTTTCTAGTAAAGAATTTACTTATTGATTGGAGATTAGGAGAAAAATGGTTTTGGGATTGTTTAGTTGATGCAGATTATGCGTCAAATGTAGCTAGTTGGCAATGGGTTGCTGGAACAGGTGCTGATGCTGCCCCTTACTTTAGAATATTTAACCCCATACTTCAAGGTAAAAAGTTCGATACTGATGGTAAGTATATTAGACACTATGTACCAGAGTTAAATTCTTTACCAGAAAAATATTTAAATGAGCCATGGGAAATAGATCACAAATTANCTTATCCNAAACCNATTATAGATTATAGCTATTCACGACAAAGAGCGTTAGAAAAATATGAAAGAATTAAATGAATAATACCAAGCTAAATTTTATACTTATTTTATTACTATTTATTTGTACTAGTTGTACAAGAATATATTTAGGAAAAAAAGATTACCCTGACTTTAACCCTGAATTACAAGCAGATCAATTAGGCGAAGAAGTTTTGCTTTACGAAGATGGCCTTAGAACTACTGGTCAAGACAAAGAATATGAATGGTGGTATTTTGATGCAAAGCTTGATGATGGTAGTATTGCTGTTGTTTATTTTTGGAAAATTAAAGCTATAAAAGATATTTATTATATTGGTGTTAATTATAATAAGCCTGATGGAACTGAATATAAAAAAATCAAATTTTTTAAATCTAAAGACACTTTTTTTTCCAAAGACAGTTGTAATGTTCAATATAATGATAATGTATTTATTGGAAACTTAGATAATTATCAGATTAAAATTAATCCTAAAGATTTTGATGGTTTTGGACTAGATATAAAATTGAAATCAAAGATAAGCCCCTATAGACCACAAGATGGAATTATAAATGCTGGAGAAGATTATTTTGCTTGGTTAGCTGCAGTTCCAAATGGTGATGTTAGTGGAACATTAACCTATGAAAATACAAATAGTATTGTTTCAGGTAGTGGTTATCATGATCATAATTGGGGTAATATAGAATTACAAAAATTATTTGATAATTGGTTATGGTTTAGAGGAACAGTTGGCCAATATACAATAATAGGTTATGAGCTCAATACTATTTCATCAAGGGGTGGCTATTCAATTCCTGGTATATTTATTGCAGATAGTACAGGGATTATTTATGAAAACTATGGACAAAACGGTATTTTTACAGCAAAAGAAAACTTGATAACCGATTTATATGATAAAAATAATGAACCACTTTATTCAAAATTAAAAATCATTACAATTGATGATTTTTATTTAGAAATAGAAGGTACGGAAGTAATAGAAAATTTATATTTGTTTGATGTCAATAACATACCGCTNGTAACTAATTTATTTAAGTTTTCAAGCATCGATCCCTATTANACCAGGTACAAAAGTAAGGTTAGATTAAAATTGCCTAACAACGAAAATTATGAGGGTGAAGGCGTTTTAGAAATTATGGATTTGAAGTAACTCTTAACTTTTTTTTTCTATAACGTAAAGCATGTATTTTTTTTCTTTTATAAATTTTTCTGGATCTAATGCAGCTAATTCTTTTTCAAATTTTTTAGACATATTATTTCTCAATTCATTAGTTAAATAGAATAGCCACCCTTGTTTATGTTTTAATTTTTCATTACCGAAAAAAGCTAGTGGTTTAATAAACCTATTAATAAATGTAATTGCATATTTTAGAGTAGGTAATGAATTAAGGGTCATATCATTTTCATATGTAATTTTCCACCCATTTTTTTTAACACTATTAAGAAAATCATGATGCATATGTCCTGATTTATTAATTCCATTATTATTAATTCTAAAATAGTCAGTAATAATCCATTTACCATTATTAGATAGCAATTTAGATGCACAATTAAATGCAGTATCTAAGTCTATNTATTGCAATGACTCTGAATTAATNATGGTAGCAAATTGTTTGTCTGTTGAAAAATCTTCAAATTTCATATGATGAACCATTAACTCAGGATAGTNTTTCTCAATATATTTTTTTTGGTTATCATCAGGAGTTAATGAATGTACTTTCATACCTCTATCANATAAGATTTTAGATAAACCACCCATTCCACAACCTACATCAAGCACATTATTTTTCTTATCTAATATTTGTTCGACTATTAACTCAACATATTTCATTTGTGCGTTTTCTAAATCTTTAATTGATATTGTTTCAGGATCTACATCTACATCTTCAAAATATCCATAATGAAGCATATCATTAGTAATAATTTTTGAATATAACATCANCTCTAAATCCTTTGAAGCTTTAATATGGTTCGATTCATTTTTATGAAATTGATANGCTCGNATNAGTTCCAAAGGATTAATGATTTTTTTAATTAAGGATTTCATAGTTTGTGGNCATTTTTTGTCCAGTAAGTATAGATTGCNCTTTCATCTAGATTTTTTTCATAAATTTTTTCAAATTTTTCTTCAATTTGTTCATTTTTAATTGGGAAAAAGGTATCTATACCATCTGATTTCATATCTATAAAAGTAATATGTAAGTGTGTAGCATAATTATAAAATATTTTATATATGCTTGATCCACCTATAACAAAAATTTTACTCTTTGGGTCTTGATTTAAAATTTTTATATATTCATTAATGTTATCATAAGTTTCTACACCATCAATTATATTTTTTGTAAAAANAATATTTTTTCTCTTAGGAAGNGGTTTAAAAGGAAGTGAATNCCAAGTTTTTCTACCCATAACTATNGTAGANTTAAGTGTTATCTTTTTAAAATTTTTTAAATCTTCTGGGATATGCCATGGAAGCTGACCATTTTTNCCTATACCACCGTCATGTTCTTGAGCCCAAATGAGATGAATTTCCATTATACTGCTACAGGAAATTTTATAACTGGATGATGAGTATAATTTTTTAATTCAAAATCTTCAAATGTTAAATCCCAAAAAGGTTTATTTTTAATTATTAGATTTGGNAAATCATGTGGGTCACGCTTTAATTGTTCTTTTAAGCCATCTATATGATTAACATAGATATGTGCATCATTTATATAATGAGAAAACTCACCAAGTTCTAAATTAGCTTCTTGTGCCATCATTTGTGTTAGAGTAGCATANCACGCAAGATTAAAAGGGATNCCTAAAGCAATATCTCCACTTCTTTGAGTAAGATGGCAATTTAACTTGTTATTAACTACACTAAAAATAAAAAAAGCATGACAGCTTGGTAGTGCAATTTGATCTAAAACTGATGGGTTCCACGCAGATACAATTATACGTCTTGAATCAGGATTGTTTTTAATTAATTTCAGAGCTTCATCAATTTGATTTATATGTTCTTTTCTAATTTTTCCTGTTTTTGGGTCTTCAACAAATTTTTCCCAATTAACCCATTGATAACCATACATTTTACCTACTTCCCAGTTTTTTTCTTCAGAAGTCCATGCGTCCCATATTTTTGTATGCTCTCTCAAATTTCTTATNTGAGTTTCTCCAGATAAATACCATAACAACTCCCTAATTACTGAATTAAAAAAAACTTTTTTAGTTGTAAGCAATGGAAAACCTTTGGACAAATCAACTTTATAATGATATCCAAATGACATTAATGTATCCGTACCTGTTCTATTTTTTTTAAGAGTTCCATTATCAAGTACATGTTGAACTAAATCAAGGTAAGCTTTCATTACTTTGGATTCCTTTTTTGCATTCCATTGTATATTTGTCTTGGCCTATTAATTCTATTTTTAGGATTTAGCATCATTTCTCTCCAATGAGCAATCCAACCAGGCAGTCGACCTAAAGCAAACATAACTGTAAACATATTCGTTGGAAAACCTAACGCCCTATAAATGATTCCAGAATAAAAATCTACATTAGGATATAATCCTCTTTGTATGAAATAATCATCACTGAGTGCAACTGATTCTAACTCTTTTGCAATGTCTAATAAAGGATCTTTAATATTTAATTTATTAAGAACTTTTTCAGTCATTTCCTTTATAACTCTAGCTCTTGGGTCATAATTTTTATAAACTCTGTGACCAAATCCCATTAATCTAAATGAAGAATTTTTATCTTTTGCTAAGTCAATAAATTTCTTATAGCTACCACCATCTTGATGAATCATTTTTAGCATTTCTATTACAGCTTGATTGGCTCCTCCATGAAGAGGNCCCCATAAAGCAGAAATTCCTGCTGAAATTGTNGCATAAATATTTGCATGACTACTTCCTACCATTCTAACTGTAGATGTTGAGCAATTTTGTTCGTGATCTGCATGCAAAATAAGCAACAAATTTAAAGCTTCAATTATAATTTCATCACTATGATGATCTTCTTGAGAATCTGCAAACATCATATGTAAAAAGTTTTCAACATATCCTAATTCACGTTCAGGGTAAATGAAAGGTAATCCATGTGATTTTCTATACGAATATGCTGCTATTGTTTTTACTTTAGCTAGCAGCCTTACTATATTAAGATCAATTTTTTCTTGGTCACTTATATCTTCATCTTGATGATATGATGAAAGTGCAGTTACCATTGAAGATAAAATTGCCATAGGATGTGCATTAGGNGGAAAACCATCAAAAAATCTTTTCATATCTTCGTGAATGACGGCATGTTTTCTTAAGCTTTTTTTAAATTTAANTAAATCAGAATCATCATCCTGATCTCCATATATAAGCAAATGTGATAAATCAGTAAAATTTGTATTTTTAACTACCTCTTCAATTGGATANCCTCTATACCTTAATATTCCTGCCTCTCCATCAATAAATGTAATATCACTAATACACGCTCCAGTATTTCCATATCCTGGATCAAGTGTTATATATCCTGTTTCTTTTCTCAAGGATGTTATATCAATAGCTTTTTCATTTTCTGTACCCTTGATTATAGGCAGTTCAATTGTTTGTTTTTGATCTAATATTAATTTTGCTTTTTTCATGAATTTCCAAATTTTATAGTTAAATTTAATTTAAGCGCTAATTGCATGAATAATTTAATAATTTTTTTTCAAAAAATCTCTTCTAAAAAACTTTTTTTTATTAAAAAATGAAAAATAATGTTTGGCGTAAAAACACTATATACAGTATATTTTTATTGCTTTTTACTATATCTTGTATACCCTTTGTAATCAGTCCTCGACGAGAAACAGTAAAAAGATTATGTAACTTAATGTAACACTCTCTAGTATCGCTAGCTTGTGAATTTAATAAAAATAAAGAATTAAAGGAGCCGTCATACGTCTATGAAAAATTTCCCTCTAATGTTCGCCCATGATGGCAANACTAATAAAATAATTGGCAAAAAAAGAATTTCAACTTACAAAAAACTTTATGATTATATAGGCACCCTTCAAGATAATGGTAGTGTAAAGGTACATGAAAATTATTTGGATGAAAATGAGTTAGCTAAAAGTATTTATAGTAAAAAATATTATGTTAAGGATTTAAATAATGATTTAATTGAAGATAAGCCTGAAGATGTATTTAAAAGATTATCTTCATTTTTATCAACTGTTGAAGAGACACCCTCAAAACAAAAAGAATTTTCTGAAAGGTTTTATAATGAACTATTTGAAGGAAGATTCATTGCAGGGGGCAGAGTTTTGGCAGGAGCAGGAGATTTATATAGATTAAAGACCCTTGCTAATTGTTTTGTTTCCCAAATAGATACAGATGATATTGATTCAATTTATAAAGCTGCATTTGAATGTGCTCGTACCTATTCATATGGTGGTGGTATTGGGGTAGACATTTCATGTTTAAGGCCAAAAGATGCTATAGTTCACAATGCAGCAGACAGCTCAACTGGTGCAGTTTCATTTATGGAACTTTATTCACTTACTACAGGGCTAATTGGTCAAAGTGGTAGAAGAGGCGCTCTAATGCTAACAATNGATGTAAAGCATCCTGATGTTATGCATTTTTTAAAAGTAAAGAAAACACCAAATTGGGTTACAAATCAAATTGTTGAACAATGTAATTGGTCAGGTCTGTTTGATGAATTTGAATTAGACACTATCAAAAAGCAAGTTATGGAAAATACGCAAGTTCGTTTTGCTAATATTTCTATTAAAGTGAGTGACGAATTTATGAGCGCTGTTGATGAAGAAAGAAAGTATAGCTCAGATACTTATTTAGTTTATTTAAACAAGAAAACATCAACTAAAAGCGCAAACGAATATGATCATTTTTCAGTCAAAATGCCGTCTAAAAAAATAGATGATTATGAGCTAGTAAAAACCTTTGAATCTTTTGCTGCGATGAAAAAATGGATTAAAGCAGAACATAATAAAAACATAAGTAAAAAATTAGTTGAAGATGTTCAATGTAGAAATAAATTTGGCGATTATAAAGTTGTGTGTGATGATTATGAGCTAGCTATTAAACAAGCCGGTGATTTTATGTTGTATTTTAATAATGATGATACTGGCGAAATAAAACAATTAGTAAAGGCTCGTTCAATTTGGGATGAATTTGTTGAAGGAAATTATAAAACTGCAGAGCCAGGCCTTATTTTTTGGTCTACAATGTCTGACTATTCACCATCTAACTATGTTGGAAGGCCAATTGTGAGCACAAACCCATGTGCAGAAGTACCACTAGAAGATGGAGGCGCATGTAATTTAGGTTCTCTTAACCTGTCACGCTTTGTAATTGATGGATATCAAAATAATGCTAGAATTAATTGGGATCAGCTTGCAGAATCTTCACAACTGCTTGTGCGTTTCTTGGATAATGTAGTGACTTGGAATGAAGATCTTAATGCACTTGAAAAGCAAAGACAAGCAGCTAAAGAAACAAGGAGATTAGGTCTAGGAGTCATGGGTATTGCTGACATGTTAAATCAGCTTGGCCTAGCATATGATTCGGATGACGCTATTGATTGCATAGAACAGGTAATGGGCTTTATTACAAATGCTTCATATCAAGCGTCAGCCATGATTGCAAAAGAAAAAGAACCATCTCCAATATTTAATATAGATGGATATAAACAGTGTCCATTTTATCAAGAAGCATTGAATGATGAAACTAAAAACCTTATTACAAAAAATGGTTTACGTAATATAGCTATAATGTCAATTGCTCCAACAGGCTCAATATCAAACATTGTATTAGGATATGAGATAAATGGAAAAAATTATATAGGAGTTTCAGGTGGAGTTGAGCCAATATTTGCTCTTTCATATACTAGAAGGTCAGAATCATTTAATAAACGATTTAAAGTGTTCCATGCTACAGTTCAAGCATATATGGATTTAATGGATATAGATAATAGTGCATCTGAAGAAGAAAGTCTTCCTGATTATTTCTTTAGAACTGCTCATACAGTAATTCCAGATAAAAGAGTAAAAATTCAAGGTGTCATTCAAAAATATATTGATCATAGCATATCATCAACAATTAATTTGCCTGAAGATGTTGAACCAGAAGTTATTTCAGATATATATTTTATGGCATGGCAGAAAAAATTAAAAGGCGTAACAATCTATAGAGATGGAAGCAGATTCCCAATTCTAAGTGTTGAAAATAAATTGACNCCATTTCAAGCTTATAAAGATAAAAAGTTTGAAATAGTTAACGATGATGGGGAGACTGTTGAGGTTAGAGGTGATNATGTAATTAAAAATGAGCATGGAAGACTTACAACTTTATATCATCATATGCATAATTTATCTTCAACACCTACAAACACGCCACAACCTGTCGCAAGTCAGGAGGTTAATAATGTTTAAGTTACCTCAAGGAGCGCAAATAAGAGAAGTTTCTGAAGTTGCTAAGCCAAAGTATAAATCAGATCCCAAGAGCATTAGACCAGAAGTTGTTGATGCAAAGGTGTATAAGCTAAAGAGTGCATTTATTAAAAATTCTGTATTTGTAACTTTAAGTTTTATCAAACACGANGACCAAATAAGACCAATTGAAATTTTTATAAATTCAAAAGACTTAACTAGAGCTCCTGAATATGTCGTATTAACTAGACTTATTTCCGCTATATTTAGAAGATCTGCTAATCCAATGTTCATACTAGAAGAATTACAAGGAATTTTTGATCCAAACGGAGGCTCATTTAAAGAAGGAAAGTATTACCATTCATTCTATGCAGAAATAGCTGATGTAATCGAACGGTTTTTCTATGATGTAGACATTCTAGAAAAGCCAAATACATGGTCTAAAGAAAATGACGGTGATGTTTCAGTTTTAGAGCCACCCGCTTCTGCAGATACAGAAGATGGTGAAAATACCGATTTTAAAATTTGTCCTGATTGTGGTGCAAAAGCATTGAAAACTGAAAATGGTTGTGATACATGTATGGCCTGTGGTTATAGTAAATGTGATAAGTAGAAAAGGTTAAAATGAAATTAAAATTATTATTAAAAATTTTATCTGGCTTTATGATTTTGTTTACTTTGGGTGGAATATTAGCACCTGAAGAGATGATGAAAAGTTTTGGAATGTCTTATACAAAAGAAGCTGCTGTTATTTTACCNTTTGCTTTAATGGGTCAAATCTTTTTTATAATTTTAACTCTACAAATTTCAAACTGGGTTGAAGACCTTACTAAAGTATCAATGACATATGCTTGTCTTGTATCTTTACCAATATTATTAAATCTCTATCAAGCTTTTTCCGGTGTTGTACCTATGACAACTGCTTTTTATGTAGAACAGCTAATTTGGGGAACCTTCGTAATATTATTTTTGACAACCAAAAAATAGATTACTTTTCAACCACAAAATTTTTCCAATTTTTCATATATGAAATAAATGTTTCATTTAGCTTTGCATTTTTCAGCTGAGAAACTGTAAACGGAGGTCTTTGAGGATTATAATTTAAATCTGAAATTTTTGTTGCCCAATATGGATGACCTATTGCAACTCTACCAACTCCAATTAAGTCAGCNCCTTGCTTTAATAAATTTTCTGCATCTTTACTTGACCATACATTACCAGTACTTATAATTGTTGGTAAATTTGTATAACTTTCTGTAATAATTTGAGTTAAAGTTCGTTTTTCATCAGTTAAAAATTTTGATTTTAAAAATACATCCCAACAAGATAAATGTATNAAATCAATTGGCAGGCCCCTTAATATTCCAACTAATTTTATTGTATCTTTTAATTTAATACCTATACTTTCTATCTCTGGTGATATTCTAACACCAACAATAAAATCTTCTGGAACATTTTTTTTAATTGAGTCAATTATATTTAAAAGGAGTCGTGCTCTATTTTTTAATTTTCCGCCCCATTTGTCATTTCTTAAGTTTGTTTTTTCTCCTAAAAATTGTGAAATTAAATATCCATGAGCACCNTGTAGCTCAATTCCATCAAAGCCAGCCTCATAACATCTANAGGCACTATTTGTGAANTCATTAATTATTTTTTTTATATCTTTTTCTGTGGCTTTTTTTGATTTGCCTGTAGATGACTCAGCACATTCTAATACACTTGATGATAAAGGAATATGTCCTGTAATTTTTTGAGGAGATCTAATTCCACCATGAAATAATTGGGCGATGATAAAACTTTTAGTACTATGAATAGCTGAAGTTAATTTTACNAATTGTTTTATATGAATGTCATCATAAACACCAAACTCACCCTCCCAAGCTTTTCCTTCAATAGAGACATTTGTAGCTGCAGTTGTAATTATTCCAAAACCACCTTTTGCCCTCTCATGTAACCAATTTATTTCATCATTTGAAATTATTCCATTATCATGACTTTGTTTATTTGTCATCGCAGCTAAAACAGTTCGATTATTTAATTTTTTATTTATTCTTTTAAAGATATAAGGCTGAGCAATTTTTGATATTTTCATTTATTGTAAATGGCTTTCTTTTATTGTCTTAGCCTTTATTGATATGGCATGAATATCAATTTTAATCATATCAGAAAGAGCATCATATATGAGTTGATGACGTTTTATTAATGAAACATTTTCAAAATCTTCTGAAATGATTAATAATTTGAAGTGACCACCTTGAGTATCTTTTTTATGATTAGCATGTTTGTGTGATTCATCGATTATTTGCAAAGTATGCACATTAAAATACTCTTTTAGTTTTTTTTCTATTTTACTTTTTGTATTCATTTTTGTTTAAAATCAAAGTAAGCATATATCCACACAATGGATAAAAAATATGAAGCTATGTAAAATAAAATATTAATTAAAATAATACTATAGGATCCTGCAATTTGTGATGTGAATAGACCTAAAATAACAATGCTATATGTAATAATTATAATTGCAAGAATATGAAACAATATCAGTTTAAAAATATTTTTTAAATTATTTAANCATAAAATATAAGAGNTTAACAAACATTCTAAATTTGATTTTTGTGTATCAATCTTTATATAAAATCCAAAAAACATGTATACATATAAAATTAAAATAAATAAAATAACCAAATCAGGTATAGGTANNATAATAACTAGGAATAAAAACAATAAAAANAANAAAATAAACATTACTAACATATATGTTAAAGCGCTCATTGAATCAGAAATTTTAAATATTTGTTTTTTGATATTTGTAATGATAAACTGATTAATGAAGATGGTATAAAAACTAAAGGTTAGCACTAAAAGTAAACTAGAAAAAATATCATGATTTTTCATTTCACTCATTAAATTATCTAAGTTTTGTTCTATTTGTAAATCTCTTAAAATACTAGGAGTGAATATATAAGATAATATTGTATATAATATAATGAGTGGCGTAACTGAACGAACAGTCTCTCTAAATTTACTAGCACTTTTTGATAATATTTTTTCTATATTCATTATAATATATATATTTATAAATGTAATTTAAAAAATCAAATTGTAAAACTTTATGAAAATTAATATAACTAAAGCTCATGGAACAAAAAATACTTTTGTTATTATCTTTGATAGCATGCATCAAAGCCTAGTAAAGTCTAATATTTCAANAATTTGNGAAACATATCAAACTGATGGACTNTTATTATTATCTGAACATAATAAATATGATTATAAAATGGACTATTATAATAATGATGGTACTTGGGAAACAATGTGTGCAAATGGAGCNCGNTGCGCAGCTTTATATATGTTTAGAAAAAATCNGATTAAACAAGAAAGTAAATTTATAACTGGAGATGGTGTACATAAAGTGATAATTAATAATAGTGATTCAATTGATCTATCCATGATAAAACCATCATTTGTAACTAAACAAATTAAACCAAATGAATGTATAGGGAGATTTATTGATTCAGGAGCAAAACATTTTGTTACTGAGGTAAATAATATTACATCATCTCAAGTTAAAAAAGTTGGCAGTAAAATTAGATATAACAAGTTATTTATTAATCATGGTGGTGTTAATGTAAACTTTTTAAAAGTAATGGATAAAAATAATATTACTGTATACACTTATGAAAAAGGAATAGAAAATATGGTGTTATCTTGTGGTTCGGGTTCTGTAGCTGCTGCATTTTATGCGCATTCAATAAATAAAATTGAATCACCTGTTAATATTACTACTCCAGGAGGTCGGTTATCTTTAAAATTTGATAAAAATTGGGATAATGTATGGTTGTGTGGTCCTGCACATTTATATAAAGAAGAGAAATTAGATTTATAAATTTACACTNACTAAAATAACTCCAAAAAATACTAGTACTGCAGAAAGTATTCGTAATTTTGTTAAAGATTCTTTTAAAAAAAGCCACGATAATAAAATTATAAAAATTACTGCAGACTGACCTATAATACTGGCAATTGATGGTTTNTCNATAAANGCATAACCTAAAATCCAACATCCTAATGCAANAAATGGCCCAATNACAGATGCTATNATTAAAGGAATATAATTNTGTTTTAATTTTAATGGCGTAATTTTTTTTAACTTATTCTTTTGTAATAAAAATAAAATCCACGAAAACAAGACACCAGGAATTAATCTAAATGCAGTTACCCATAAATTAANTTTGATATCATAACCTGTTTCATTAATTCTATTTAAAACAGTTTTTAAATATACAACTCCAAAACCAGTACATAACATAGCACCTAATACTAGTAAGATTCCTTTTATCTTTATATTTGGATCTATGTCTTCNAAATCATTTTCATTGGTTAATATAAGTAAACCAATAATTGTTAAAATAAAGCCTATTATTTGAACAAATTCTAAAGATTGGTTAGGAAGTAGAATTAAAGAATATATAAAAATCACAACTGGTGAAAATGCATCTACAATAGCAACTCTATTAGCACCNATTTTATTAAGCGCATATATNAAAATAGTATCACCTAAAAACATTCCNAGTGTTCCGCTTAGCAATATAATTAAATATTCATATGGTATTAANTGAGTGTACCATAAGGGTATATCAAATAAAATAAAGCTGATNAAAAATAATAAAAACCCTATTGAATTTTTTATAGGGTTTATTAAAAATGGAGATATATTATTTGTAATGGGCCTTATAGTTACAACTGTAATACTCCATAAAATTGATGCAGATAATGCAAAAACTATTCCTATATAATTTTCAGNAATCAATATAACTCTAAACTATTATCTATCTCTAAAGCCCAATTAATTATACCACCTTTTAAATTATATATATTTTTAAATCCCTCTTGATGTAAAAATTGACAAACATGATATGATCTAACACCTGATTTACAAATGATGATTAATTTTTTTTTGTTATCCAAATCATTAAGATGGTTTGGAATTTGATTCATGGGTATATGTTTTGAATCTTTAATCTTACATATTTCAACCTCAAATTCTTCTCTAACATCTATTAACTCTATATCTGCATGACTATCAATTTGCTTTTTTAATGTAAGCGCATCTATTTCTTGAATATCATTCATTTAATAAATCTTTCAGTTCTATTTCATTAATGATTTTAATCTTTAAATCTTCTGCTTTCTTTTTTTTAGATCCAGCATTTTTTCCACATAATAAATAATTTGTTTTTTTACTAACAGATGAAGAAACAATTCCCCCATTATTTTCAATTATTTCTTTGGCTTCACTTCGTTTAAATTCAGACAATGTTCCTGTGATTACAAAAATTTGTTTATTTAACTTAACTGATTCTTGTTGTGGAATTGAAAAAGTTATTCCAAGTTCAAAACAGCGATTTATAATATTCAAATTATTTTCATCTTTAAAATAATTGATAATTGAATCAGCAACAATATCTCCAACTTCATCAATTGAAATCAATTCATCAAAATGCGCATTAATTAAACTATCAAAATTATAATTATAATGTTTTTCTAATATTTTTGACAGATGATTTCCAATATTTCTTATNCCAAGACCATGAATNAATCTAGCCATTGTTGTATTTTTAGATTTGTTTATTGAATTAATAATATTTTCAGCTGATTTATTTCCCATTCTTTCTAGAGATGAAATCTGTTCATGTGATAATTCAAAAATATCTGAAATATTTGTAATCAACTTATTTTTAATTAAAAGTTGAACTATTTTTTCTCCNAAACCATCTATATCTAAACAATTTTTAGATACAAAATGTTTTATTTTACCTTCTAACTGNGCTTGNCAATGAGGATTTANACACCTTAAAACAGCTTCATCTTCTTTTTTGTCACATATTGATCCACAGCTTGGACAAATTTCAGAAATAATATAGGCTTCACTACTTTTTAAGCGTTTTTCTATAATAACTTTAACAATTTCTGGTATAACATCACCAGCTCTTTGCACAATAACAGTATCACCAATTCTTATATTTTTTTTATTAATTTCATCTTGATTATGCAATGTAGCATTAGATACAATTACACCACCAACATTTACTGGCTCTAATTGAGCAACAGGCGTGATAGCTCCAGTACGCCCAACACTTGTTATTATATTTTTTATTTTTGTGGTAGCTTGTATAGCTTTTAATTTAGCAGCTATTGCCCATCTAGGTGAACGACTTCTAGTACCTAATATTTTTTGATCTTCATATGAATTTATTTTAAATACTACTCCATCAATATCATATGGTAAATCATTTCTTTTAGATTCAATATATTCAAAATATTTAAATAAAAAATCTTTTCCTAATCCAACTTGAGTTTCTTGATTAACTGGCAAACCCCATTTAGGCAAAGTGTTTAAAAATTCTATTTGAGAATTAAATATTAATCCCTCAATATGCCCAGGTGCATAGCAATATATCCGTAGAGGTCTAGTAGCAGTTACAGATGAATCTAATTGTCTAAGACTACCAGCCGCACAATTACGAGGATTTGCAAATAGTGGTTCACCATTTTCTATCCTTTTTTGATTTAAATTTTTAAAATCAGTATGATTAATAAAAACTTCTCCTCTAACTTCCAATATAGATGGTATAGAGTGTTCATCATTGAGATACAATGGAATAGCCTTTATTGTTTTCAAATTTTCAGTAATATCTTCACCAACCTGACCATCTCCTCTAGTTGAACCTTTTGTAAATTTTCCATTTTCATAAATTAATTCTACTGCCAAGCCATCTAATTTTGGTTCACCAACATATTCAATTTTTTTATTTAATCCTTTTTTCATTTGAGTATTAAATAATTCTAACTCTTGATTATTCATTGCATTTGATAGGGATAATAATGGAATTCTATGATTAACTTGACTGAATTTATCTAAAGGTTTAGCTCCAACTCGTTGTGTAGGTGAATTTTCAAAAATTAATTCAGGATATTGATTTTCTAAGCTTTGAAGTTCTTTTAATAACACATCATATTCATAGTCAGAAATAATAGGATTATCATGAATGTAATATTGAGTATTATGATAATTTATTTTCTGTACTAAGGATTCAATCTTATGTTTTATTTTGTTATTCATCAGGATTAATTATTTATAAGAATTTACTGATTTTCAGACATGCTATTATAAAGATTTTTTAATTTTTTCGTTACAGTAAAATCAGAGTTCCACCCATTCCATTTACAAGGCAAAATTCCAATAGCAGATGATGTTATGAATGCTTCATCCATACTATTTATATTTTTAAAAGGGATGGGAGATGTATCTACTTTATAATTTTTTGATTGTCCTAATTCAATTACTTTTTGACGTGTAATACCATTTAAAATTCCTAGCTTAATACATGGTGTGTAAATAATATTTTCTTTAATGAAAAAAATATTACGTATTGACCCTTCTGTAATTATATTATTTTTATTATAAAAAATCGGCTCAAAAGCACCTTCTAATTTAGCATCTCTACTAGCCATAAAATTACCCATATAAGATAAAGATTTGTACATTGGGTTAAATCTTAAAATTGGATATAAATTTTCTTGATAAAATATAACTTTAACAACGTCTTGATTTATTTTAGGTAATTCTCGCAAAAAAATATAGTATTCTAAATTATTCCAATCATTTGATTTTGGAGTTATAATAATTTTAACTAAACCTTCTTGAATGCTATTTTGTTTTATTAATTTTATTACGTTGTCATAAATTTTTTCTTTTTTAAGTTTTGTAAAATCAAAAAAATCATTAGATAATAGACGATTTATATGTTCATCAAAAAAAAACAATTTATTTTTGCTAAATTTTATTGTTTCAAATACACCAATTCCTCTTAATAAATTTTGATTAAGCTGAATTTCATCAGAATCTATAAATTGATTTTTGAAATATGAGATCAAAATAGTGGTTCCAAAATTTTACTTTTTTGTTGTGCCTCATTCCACTCTTCTGTTTCATTGGAATCCCATACAATACCACCACCAATGCCATATTCATATTTGTTATTGTATCTTAACAAAGTTCTTATT
>NZRW01000006.1 GCA_002701185.1 Fidelibacterota bacterium | reverse complement strand
AGCTGACCATATCCGAATGTTATGTTTTTCAATTGCCGATGGAGCTATACCAAGTAATGATGGAAGAGGTTATGTTTTAAGAAGAGTATTAAGAAGAGCTTCAAGATTTGGTAGAAATTTAGGTATGAGAGATATTTTTTTATATAAACTAGTAGATTCAGTAATAAATATTATGGGTGATGCTTTTCCTGAAATCAAAGAAAAGAAAAATCATATAATTAATGTTATTAAAGCAGAAGAAGAATCTTTTAATCAAACCTTAGATAAGGGTTTAGATATGTTTGAAGATATTGTTAATTGCCTTAATGATGACAAAATTTTAAAAGGCTCAGATGCTTTTAAGTTATATGATACATATGGTTTTCCATTCGATTTAACTAAATTGATGGCAAAGGAAAAAAATATTAAAGTTGATGAAATAGGNTTTGATAAATGNATGNATCAACAAAAACAAAGNTCTAGNTCNAAATCAGACTTTAGTATNGCTGATGACAATNTATCATGGNTTGAAATTGATGATGCTAAAAAATCAAATTTTCTAGGTTATAAANAAATNGAANTAGAATCAATAATTATTAAATATAGGCCCCTAAATGATGATATGTACGAAATTGTNCTTTTAGATACTCCTTTNTATGGTGAATCAGGTGGTCAAGTTGGAGATACAGGGGTAATTGAAAGTGAAAATTTAAATCTTGANGTTATTGATACCAAATTNTCAGANAATCAAATTATTCATACATGTAAACTTGTTTCTGGTGAAATATCATTAAATCAATCTGTAAAACTTAAAATTAATAATGAAAGAAGAATTAAAATNAAAGCNAATCATACAGCTACTCATCTTTTGCATGAAGCACTAAAAAGAGTTTTAGGAGATCATGTTCAGCAATCAGGTTCTTTAGTTAATGAATTTAAATTACGATTTGATTTAACNCATTATGAGAAAATNACAANAAAGCAAATAAATGAAATTGAAAATATTGTAAATCNTCAAGTACGTTCAAATATACAATTAAATACAAAAATTCAGTCTTTCGATGATGCTAAGGATGATGGTGCAGTNGCCCTTTTTGGTGAAAAGTATGATGATAAAGTTAGGGTAGTTGATGTGCCTGGTTTTTCAAAAGAATTATGTGGTGGTACTCATGTAGANAGGACTGGTGATATTGGTATNTTTAAAATAATATCTGAGTCATCATTATCAGCAGGAATAAGAAGGATAGAAGCTGCAACTGGACAAGAAGTTTTAAATCGAATTCATGAATTAGATTTTATTGTGGATGAGTCAAAATCTATTCTTCGTACAACAGAGGATAGAATTATTGAAAAAACAAACTCTTTAGTTGAAAAAAATAAAGAATTAGAAAAGAAAATAAAGNTAGGCTTAACATCTAAAATTGATTTCAATAAAATTTTGTCAGATTCTGCTAAAGTTGGTGAAACACANATAGTATTATANGATTTAAAAGATTATGATGGGGACATGAAGCAGTATGCTGATAAATTTAGAAATGAAATTAACAATGGTATTNTAATATTGTCTTCACATTCTTNAGACAAAGTAAGTTATGTTTGTACAGTAACAGATAGTCTTATTCAAGAGTTGGATGCTATTGAAATATGTAAAGAAATTGGCGTAAAAATAAATGGNGGAGGNGGAGGNAAGCCTCATCTAGCTACGGCTGGTGGTAAAAATAACAATGATACAGATATGGTTTTTGATATGATATTTAAATATATTAAATCAAAATTAATGAAAGGGTAGAATGAATAAAGAAACTCCAATTATTTTCTCAAAAAGTGTAAAAGGTAAAATTGGTTGCACATTACCAAAATCAGATGTTCCTGATTTTAATTTGTCAGATTATTTGTCAAAAGATACGTTAAGAACAAAAGAAACTTGTTTGCCAGAAATTACAGAACCTGAAGTGATGAGACATTTTGTAAATTTGTCAACTAAAAATCATCATATTGATAAGGATATATTTCCTTTAGGTTCTTGCACAATGAAGTATAATCCAAAAATAAATGAATATGTTGCTTCACTTAATCAATTTTCTAGTATTCATCCAAATATTTCTGATAAATATTCCCAACCTGCAATATCAATAGTATATGAATTAGAGCAAATGTTAAAAAAAATCACTGGAATGTCAGCTTTCACGCTCCAACCATCTGCCGGTTCACAAGGAGAATTTGTAGGTTTGTTATTAATGCGTAAATATCATGAGACACATAATAATTTAAATAAAAATGTTGTTTTGATACCTGAAAGTGCTCACGGAACAAATCCTGCAAGCGTAATTCTGGCAGGTTATACTCCAGTAGAGCTTGCAACAGATAAAAGAGGTCGGGTAGACATGGATGATCTAAAAAGCAAAATAAATGATGATGTAGCAGGTATGATGTTAACACAGCCAAACACATTGGGTTTATTTGAAGATAAGATATCTGAGATATCCGACTTAATTCATGGGGTTGATGGAATTATGTATATGGATGGAGCAAATCTCAATGCCTTGATAGGTCTATCAAGGCCAGCAGATATGGGTTTTGATATAACTCATATTAATCTTCATAAGACATTCTCAACACCACATGGTGGAGGTGGGCCTGGTTCTGGACCTATTGGAGTTGTTGATAAGTTGAAAGATATGCTTCCTTATCCAATGGCAAGAAAAAAAGATGATAATTATTTTTGGGAATATGATATTAAAAATAGTATTGGTAAAATTCATTCATATAATGGAAACTTCGGAATATTAGTTAGAGCGTTTGTTTATATTAAAATGCTTGGTGAAGAAGGTGTAAAAAACATGACAAAACATGCTATTTTAAATGCAAATTATATTAAAAAGTTATTATCAAAAGTTTATGAAGTTCCTTTTTCAGATGGTACTTTGCATGAATTTGTTATTTCTGGAGTAAATCAAAAAAATAAGGGNGCTAAAGCATTAGATATAGCAAAATCTTTGTTAGACTATGGATTCTATGCNCCAACTATTTATTTNCCNACAAACATAAGCGAATCAATTATGATTGAACCCACAGAATCTGAAGACAAAGCTACATTAGATAAATTTATTTCAGCTATGTTAGAAATAGATGTTAATATTGAAAAAAATTTAGATAAAGTTTTAGATGCTCCATTAAAAACTCCTGTTCGTAGGCTAGATGAAACGAAAGCTAATAGAGAATTGAATCTAAGATGGAAAAGTGATGAATTATAAAAGAGTTGATGACAAAATTTTTATTTCTGTGGACAAGGGTGAGTACATTAACCAAAAATTATTAGAAGTTGCAGAATGTGAGTCTTTAACTTCTGGTTGGATAAGTGGTCTAGGGGCTATTTCAGATGTTGAAGTAGCATATTACGAGATTGATGAAAAAGTTTATGTAAAAAAAAAGTATAAAGATGATTATGAATTGTTATCTCTAACAGGAAATGTAACTTTGTTAAATCAAAAACCATTTATCCATACACATATTAGTTTTTCAGACACTAAATTTAATGCATATGGTGGTCACCTTTTTGATGCTAAAGTCATTGCAGCCTGCGAGTTATTAATATTATGTTCTCCTTACACGATTAATCGTAAGTTAAATTGCAACATAGGTCTATCATTATGGGATATAAAAAAATGAATATAAAAACAATAAAAACAGATAAGGCTCCACAAGCAATTGGGCCATACTCACAAGCTAAAGTCGTTAATGGATTCATTTATACTTCAGGGCAAATACCATTAAAGTCTGATGGTTCATTAGTTGAAGGAAATTTTGAAAATGAGTGTATTCAAGTATTAGAAAATATTAAATCTATATTAGAAGAGTCAAATTCTTCTTTAAATAATGTTATAAAATTAACTGTTTTTTTGACAGATTTAAATAAATTTGATATTTTAAATCAAGTTTTTGAGAAATATTTTATTGATTCACTGCCATCAAGATCTACTATTGAAGTATCAAAACTTCCAAAAAATTGCAGAGTTGAAATTGAGGCGATAGGGCTTGTTAATGTATAAATGTCTATTACCGATTTTATTTATGTTTAGTATATGTTTTAGTGATTCAAATAAAAATGAATTTAATTGGACTCTTAATCTTATACCAACAGCTGGTCAAATAAATAATAAAAAATATTTTAAAGCAGTATTTTTAGGTTCAACACAAGCTTATTCAGCTTATAAATTTTCTCATTATAATGATACTAATCAAATAGGTAAAAGAAATACATTTGCATGGTGGATGTTAGGTTTATATTTTTATGGGTTAATAGATTCGTATGTTGATTATAATTTAAAAAATTTCCCAAATGAAGATAAGGAGGCTTCTAACTAAAATATGTGCGCAATTACAGGAATGTTTACAGAAAAAAGTAATGTTTGTTTATCATTATATAATGCTCTAACTGTTTTACAGCATAGAGGTCAAGATGCAGCTGGAATGGCAACTTGTAAAGATGATGGTAGTTTAGTACTACATAAAGATAATGGTTTAGTTAGAGATGTCTTTGATGAAAAAACTATGATTGGTTTAGAGGGGCAATATGGTTTAGGTCATACTCGTTATCCAACTGCAGGTAGTTCAAGTAACAGTGAAGCTCAGCCATTTTATGTCAACTCACCATTTGGATTAGTATTAGTCCACAATGGAAACTTAGTTAATTCTAAAGAATTGTCATCCCAGTTATGTGATGAGGATTTGAGGCATTTAAATACTAGTTCAGATTCAGAAGTTTTGTTAAACGTTTTTGCTCATGCATTACATCATAGATCATCAAAGAATTTAAAAACTGAAGATATTTTTTCTGCTGTTGATGAAGTTCATGATAGAGTTCAAGGTGCTTATGCTGTAATAATAATGATTTTAGGATATGGTATTTTAGCTTTTAGAGATCCAAATGGAATAAGACCATTAGTCTATGGACAAAAAAAAGATACTAATCATATGTTTTCATCTGAAAGTGTAGCATTAGATTGTTTAGGTTACAATAAAAATGTTAGAGATGTGAAACCTGGTGAAGCTATTTTTATTGANACAAATGGCAAAGAAAGTTCACATATTTATAAAAATTCTAAACCTGTTTCACCATGCATTTTTGAATATGTTTATCTTGCAAGGTCAGATAGTACAATGGANAATATAAATGTGTATGCTAGTAGATTGTCTATGGGTAAATTCTTAGCAAATAAGATTAGATCTGAATTAACCAAAAAAGAATTAGAATCTATAGATACAGTCATTCCTATACCTGATACTTCAAGAACAAGTGCCCTTCCTATAAGTATAGAACTAGATAAGAAGCTTAGAGAAGGTTTTGTTAAAAATAGATATATTGGAAGAACTTTTATAATGCCTGGACAAAAGATTAGAAAAAAGTCAGTAAAACAAAAGTTAAATACAATAAANTCTGTCTTTAAAAATAAAAATGTTCTTTTGATTGATGATTCAATCGTCAGAGGTAATACTAGTAAGCAAATAGTGCAAATGGCTNGAGATGCTGGAGCAAAAAAAGTATTTTTTGCAAGTGCTTCACCTCCAATAATATTTCCTAATGTTTATGGTATAGATATGCCTTATGTTAAGGAATTGATAGCATATAATAAAACAATTGATGAAATATGTGATGAGATAGGCGCTGATAAGCTTATTTATCAAACTCTTGATGACTTAGTAAAAGCAGTAAAAGTTATAAACCCTGATATTAATGCATTTGATACTTCATGTTTTGATGGTGAATATATTACAGAAGGTGTTACTGATGAATATTTGGAAAATTTACATAAACATAGGTAGTAATGATTAAAAATTTTTTTAAGAAACATAGTATTCATAAGAAAGTTGTAAAACAATTTGATTGGTTGTTTGCATTCAATCTTCCAAAATTTTTTATTTTAGCGGCTATTTTTTCATGGGGAATGGCNTCAGCTTATTTCCAGGTCAATTCATCCTATTTATCATATTTTAACACAAATTTTAATTATTCAGATATTGTGATTTATATAGGGTTCTTTCTTTTATTGGGAGGGTTAAACATTCAAAGTGAACTTGACAAATTAAAATATACTTTTGAATCTACTAAAAAAGAATATGTTAGTGATAATAATAATTTAAGTTATCCAATTTTAGCTTCATACATCCTCAATGTAGATAATTTGAAAAAAATTTCTATCATCTCTATTTTTTTAGGAATNTTTATTATTAGTTTAAATTCGGTTAGTGTAATACCTACACTACTTTTATATTCATATTTAAATTTATTTATTTATAAGATCATTATTAAAAAAAATAGCTACATCCAAAATGTTTTATTTTCAATAAGTTCAAACTTTTTTCTGTTTATTTCAGGGTGGATATATAAAACAGCAAGTTTTACACAAATCATAGAATATATACCCATCTATTTACTNGCTGTTACNCCAATAATACTTACATATGAACATGTATATTTTGAGCAGTTTGAACAAAAATCTNTTAATNCAAAANTNNTTTTTTCTATATCTNCTTTAATGTTGATAAGTGTTTTTTGTATAACATACTTCCTAAACATGGACCCAATTATTTCACATTTTGCATTGATAGTATTACCATTTTATTTCTTTGCATTATTTAGAGGTTTGCCAAAAGATTTTATAAGATCATTCATCTACCCTATAATGGTAATTAACATTCTTTTATCATGGACTTTATTTCCTTATCTATTTATGTTTATTCTTTTGAATTTCTATATATGTAAATATTACTATTGGCACAGATTTGATATACACTTTCCAAAGTTTACAATAGAAGAGAATAGTTAGTCATTTGAATATAAGTAAGATTCTAGCTGACATTGGATTTGATGAATTTATCTCATTTGATTTAGAAACTACAGGTTTAGATTCAAATAATAATGAGATAATAGAAATAGCTGCAGTAAAATTTAAAGGTGGCGAATATCATTCAGAGTTTTCAACATTAGTTAAACCAAAAATTGAAATTCCCAAAAGCATAACAAAAATTACAAACATTACAAATTCTATGGTATCAAATGCACCTTTTATTGAAGAGGTGTTAGATGATTTCATAAACTTTGTTAATCATGGAAATTTAATTGCACATAATATTGATTTTGATTTAGGGTTTATAAATAAAGCGTTAAATGATGCAGGCAAAAAGATAAGCTTTAATTCAACTTCGGACACATTAAGTTTGGCTAGATCTTTTTTATTTCACTTTGATAAATTTAATTTAGAATATCTTTCTGCCCATTTTAGTTTAAATCATGATAACGCGCACAGGGCTACTCCTGATGCTATAAATACTGGTAAAATCTTTGTTTTTATTGTGGAGCATATGATATCATTGCCAATAAGTATTTTTGCCAATATTAACAACATTTGCAAAAATAGAGAATCTCATAATATTTTTCTATATAAAACCATTCATAAATTATTGATTGATAATTCTAATTTAGAAATTCCAAGCAGAATAGAGTTATTCTTTGATAAAGATAATGTTATTGAAAATACTAATGGAGATGTAAAATATTTTGATAAAAGTATTAATTCATGGTTTAAGTCGGATGGCATACTATCAAAAAAATGGAAAGACTATTCATATAGAGAGGTTCAAGATTTATTTTCATTAGATATATATGAAAATTTTTGTTCAGAATCTATTTTATTAACAGAAGCAGGTGCTGGTTTAGGTAAGTCACTAGCTTATTTGGTTGCAAGTATTAAATATGCAAAAGAACATAATAAGAAAATTATTATTTCAACCTATACAAAAACTTTACAAGAGCAATTATTTTATAAAGATATCCCATCATTGATTAGCAGTCTTAACTTGAATGTTAAGGCTATTATTTTAAAAGGTAAAAATAATTATATTTCTAAAAATAAATTAAATAAAATCATACTTAAAGACCATATTTATATGACAGATAAAGATATTAATGAATGTATTACTTTATTAGTATGGTCTCATTATACCAAAACAGGAGATATAGAAGAATGTAACGGTTTGAANAAATCTGATTTAAGTTCTATATGGAGTAAATTATCTTATTCAGATTTTGATAATTCTTCTTTAGATAATCTTATGTCATCTGATAATTTAAATAATGATTATTATCATAAAATTATAAAGCAAATGGANAATTGTGACATAGTGGTTGTTAACCATTCANTGCTTTGTACTGATATGATTGCTAATAATTCAATATTACCTAAAAATTCTTTATTGATTATAGATGAAGGGCACAACTTTACAAATTCTATGAAGAATGCCCTTACATCTACTGTTTCTAATACTAGTTTTTTAAAGTTAGTAAATTCTATTAATCCTCTAATTGATTCATTACCAACTAATAATTGTATTAATTTAAAAAANATGATAGTTCAAACTGTTGATGATAGCAGCAAAATGTTTGACTATTTCATGAGTAATTTTGATGATGTGTATGATAATTTAAGTTTTGGTCAAGTAGATCAGTTGATAAATTATAAAGAATTTGAGTTAAATGGATTGGACATTAATCAAATTTTAAAAAATTTAAATGAAATTACTGATGAAATTGATTTGATATTAGAATCCAATAAAAAGAAACTTTTCTTTTTACAGTTAATGCAGGCTCAATTAAAAGATGTCATTTCAATATTTAAAAAAATCATCGATAAGGATTTAGGTTTAATCAGATGGGTTTCATTTAGTAAATACAATCAAAAATCTAATTTTAAAATAAATGTTTTAGAAGCAGATTTTGAGAAGTTTGTAAAAGATGTATTGTTTAAAAATTACAAATCCTTTTTAATGTGTTCAGCTACTTTTACTATAAATAATTCATTTGATTATTTTTTTACTAAATTACCTTTAAAATGTGATGAAAACTTCAATGTTAAAACAAACATCTATAAATCACCTTTTTTTTATGATGAGCAAGCAAAGTATTACTTTTTTAATAAGACTATTGATATTAATTCTAGTGAATATATAAATGAGGTAGCCTCGCAAATTTCTAGAATGAATAAGTACTTAAGAAAAAGAATTCTTGTTCTTTGTACATCTTATAAGCAGGTAAATGCAATTTCAAATAGTTTATCTAATAGCTTTTCAATTGATAAAAATGAAATTTTATCTCAAACTTCAAAGTTTAGTAAACAGAAATTATTAGAAAAATATATCTCATCTAAATCTAACATTTTAGTAGCTACATCAACATTTTGGGAAGGAGTTGATTTACCTGGAAACTTATTAGAAATTCTTTTTATTTTAAGAATTCCTTTTGGTAATCCCTCAAATCCATACAATTCATATTTCTCTACAAAAATTGAAAGTTCGGGAGGCAATTCATTTTATGATATACAATTGCCAGAATCTATTTTAAGACTAAAACAAGGAGTAGGAAGATTAATTAGATCAGATAAGGATTCNGGNGTATGCTTCTTAACAGATCCTAGGTTATCAAATTCGAGATATGGTAAATATATTATTGATGAGTTAACTCCAAAACCAGAATTTTATACACATTTTGATGAAATTATAAATGATGTAGATAATTTTTTAGGTTAATAGCTTAACTTTTTTATAAGTTTAGTCCAAATTTTAAGGGGTATATGAAGGTTTTAATAACAGGATATGATTTAAGTATTAAAAATTTAGTTGACGTAGCTAGAAATGGTTATAAAGTTGAATTATCTGAAGATTCTATTAATAAAATAAATCAATGTAGAGATTTAGTAGAATCTAAAATTAATGCAGGTGAGATAATGTATGGTATCAATACTGGTATTGGAGAATTTTCAGAGACTATACTCAACCCAAATCAAATAAAAGATTTCCAAAAATATCTAATTTACAATCATTCAGCAGGCATTGGTGAGCCTGCACCAATTGAGCATATAAGAGCTGCTATGTTAAGTAGAATTAATGTTCATGCAAAAGGGATGTCTGGTTGTAGATTAATAATAACTAAAACATTAGTTGATATGTTAAACAAAGGTGTAACACCTCAAGTATGTACTAAAGGTTCTGTTGGAGCGTGTGGTGATTTAGCTCCAATGTCTCAGATAGCTTTAGTTCTACTTGGAGAAGGAAAAGCTTATTATAAAGATGAATTATTAGATGGTAAAGAGGCATTACAAAAAGCGGGTATAGATATACCTGGTTTAGAGGCAAGAGATGGGCTTGCTGTTATTAACGGTTCTAATTTATTGACATCAATGTCAGCTCTTTTTATTAATGATACTATTAATTGGATTAAACATGCTGAAATTGCAGCAGCTATGTCTTATGATGCATTATTAGCTAATCCTGGACCTTTGAATCATTTAATTCATAAAGTTAGAGGTTTTTCTGGAGCAATAAAGTCATCATGTTCATTAAGAAAAAATTTAAAAGGTGGTGATTTAATTGAAAGAAAAATTAAAACAAAATTACAAGATGCATATTCTTTAAGATCAACTCCTCAAGTGATTGGTGCAGTTATTGATTCAATAGATTATTGTATTAAACAGGTAGAAATAGAACTAAATGGGGTAGGTGATAATCCAATATTTTTTGTTAAAGAAGGTATACAATTATCTGGGGCTAATTTTCAAGGTACACCTGTNTCACTTCCATTAGATAATTTAGGAGCTGCAGTAACTATGGTTTCTGTTTTATCTGAGAGGAGAATGAATAGATTAAATAATCCAGCATTAAGTAATGGTTTGCCAGCTTTTCTTACAAAAGGAGCGGGCATGTTTTCAGGTTTGATGTTAAGTCAGTATACAGCTGATATGCAAATAGTTGAACAGAGAATATTATCAACACCTGCTAGTATACAGTCTATACCTGCAGCTGCTGATCAAGAAGATTTTGTATCAATGGGAATGAATACTGCACTTAAAAACAATCAAATTTTAGATAATGCTTATGGTGTCTTAGGTATTGAGTTAATGGCCGCAGCACAAGCATTAGATTTTAGAGATCATAAATTTGGAAATGGCGTTACTATTGCAAAAGATGTAATAAGGCAATATGTAGATTTTCTTGATATTGATAGACCGCTATATGAAGATCACAATACAATGAAGCAATTAGTGCAAGATTGTAATATTTTAAATAAAGTTGAATCAAAACTTGGCGATTTATATGAGGAGCAACTATGAAATTTAAAGAGAATTTAACTTTTGATGATGTTTTAATGGTACCCCAATATTCTGAAATATTACCTAGAGAAGTTGATTTATCAACTAAAATTACAAAAAACATTTCGTTAAATATTCCACTATTAAGTGCAGCTATGGACACAGTTACAGAAAGTAAGTTAGCTGTTGCATTGGCTAGAGAAGGTGGAATTGGTATCATTCATAAAAATTTAACAATTGAACAGCAAAGTGCTGAAATTGATAAGGTTAAACGTTCAGAGAGTGGAATGATTTTAGATCCAGTTACAATTGAATCATCAAAATCTTTAGAAGACGCACTTAATATTATGTCAAAATATCATATTTCTGGTGTTCCAGTTGTTGATAATGGAAAACTTAAAGGTATTTTAACAAATAGAGATATCAGATTTGAAACAAATTTAAGTTTAAAAGTATCTGATAGAATGACTAGTAGNAATTTAATTACAGTTAAACAAGGCACAACTCTTGAAGAAGCTAAAGAAGTATTACAAAAACATAGAGTTGAGAAGCTTTTGGTTACAAACNACGATGGTGCTTTGACAGGTTTAATAACAGTTAAAGATATTTTGAAAAAACAAAACTTTCCAGATGCCGCCATTGATAAACATGGAAGATTATTAGTTGGAGCAGCCGTAGGTATTGATGCAAATACACCAGAGAGAGTAGCTGAGCTTGTTAATAATAATGTAGATCTTATAGTNATTGATACAGCTCATGGACATTCTAAGTCTGTAATGGAAATGGCAAAAACTATTAAAAAAGCTCATTCAAATATTGATTTGATTGTAGGTAATGTAGCCTCAGCTAATGCTGTTGAATCTTTGATTGATTGTGGTGCAGATGCAGTAAAAGTTGGTATTGGTTCTGGTTCTAGCTGTACAACTAGAATTGTTGCAGGTGTTGGNGTNCCTCAACTTTCATCAATTATAAATGCTTATGANGTCGCAAGTAAAAAGANTATNCCNATAATATCAGATGGTGGAATGAGATATTCTGGTGATATTGCTAAATCTTTAGCNGCAGGTTCAAGCGCAGTTATGCTGGGAAGTATTTTTGCTGGAACAGATGAAAGTCCTGGTGAAATGATTTTATGGGAAGGTAGAAGTTANAAGTCTTATAGNGGNATGGGATCTATATCCGCAATGAAATCAGGAAGTAGTGATAGATATTTTCAAAAAGGAACAAAAAATAAAAAATTAGTNCCTGAAGGTATAGAAGGTATGGTCCCTGTTAAAGGNNCTCTATCTGAATTGGTTCATCAATTATTAGGTGGTATACGCTCATCAATGGGTTATTGCGGAGCTAAAACTATAAATGATTTTGTTAACAAAGTGGAATTTATAAAAATAACAAGCTCTGGNATNGTTGAAAGNCATCCACATGATATAGATGTAACAAAAGAGGCTCCAAATTATAGGAAGCCTTATTAGTAATTATTTTAAATTGTTTAAGTGCTTTGAAATTCTTGCTTTTTGATTTGCTGCTTTATTTTTGTGAATGATTCCTNTAGATGCAACTNTATCAATTGCAGAGAAAGCTGAGTCAGCTATTTTAGAAGCTTCATCTTTTTTAGTTTCACTAAGAACTTTTTTAGTTACAGANTTAACAATTGATTTGTAATGTTTGTTTTTAGCGTTAGCTTTTCTTGATTGTCTAACTCTCTTTAAAACTGTTCCTTTTGCGCTCATTTAATCCTCTTAATTTATATATTAAATATTAGGACCCAAATATACCTAATGTCTTCTTTAAATAACAAATAATATTATTGTTTAATGAACTTAATCATTTTAACTTATATTNAAACATAGAAAGATTTTTATTATGGCTGATGATAATATTTTAAATTCAATAAATATATTTTCTGAACTTTCTGATGAAGAATGTTCAACTTTTCAAAAATTTTTTAAACCTAGAAATTATCTAAAAAATAGTATGATAATTCTCGAGGAAGAATATGGTGATTTAGTATTCGTAGTTCAAACAGGAACAATAAAAATTACTAGAGTTAATGATGAAGGAAAAGAAGTAATACTTGCTCTTCTAGGTCCTGGAGAAATTTTTGGTGAACTTGCAATATTAGATGGTGAAGCTAGATCAGCAAACGCTCTAGCGCAAGAAAATTGTCAATTGCTTGCCATAAATAAAGAGGATTTTCTAGAAATTCTTAAAAACAATTTTTCTGTTTCTTATAATTTAATGTGTGAATTAGCCAAAAGACTTAGAAAATCAGACCAACAAATTGAGGCTCTCTCTTTATCAGATGCAGAACATCGTATTGGTGTATCACTTCTGAATTTAGCTGAAGATATGGGGGTAATAAGAAAAGGTAAAGTCACTATTCAAAANCTTCCTTTTCAACAAGANATTGCAAACATGGCAGGNACTTCAAGAGAAACTGTTTCTAGAGTTTTAAAGTTACTTGAAAACAAAAGTATGATTAGTAAAGTTGGTCATACTTTGGTTATCCCAGACTACACTTTTTTCAAGCAAATATTTGGTAAATCTGTTTAATTTTTACCTAAATGACTTCNGATATAATAACAAATCTTAAACAAAAAGATAGTAGAACTATTTCACGTTCTATATCTATGGTAGAAAACAAGCAGGATGGATATTTAGATTTATTATCAGATATATTTCCTCTTACAGGAAATGCTTATAGAATAGGTATCACAGGAGCTCCAGGTTCTGGAAAAAGTACTTTAACTGACCAATTAGTAAAGCTTATTTTAACAAAAAAACTTTCAGTAGCTGTAATTGCTATTGATCCAAGCAGTCCTTTTAATGGGGGTGCTATNCTTGGTGATAGAGTTAGGTTTGTTAATGACTTCAAAAACATTAATACTTTTTTTAGAAGCATGTCTACTAGAGGTTCTCAAGGTGGTTTAGCTAACTCTACAAAATTAGTGGCAGATATTTTTGATGCTTCAGGTTTTGATATAATAATATTTGAAACTGTTGGTGTTGGTCAAGTTGAAATTGATGTAATAGAGGCAGCAGATTCAGTAGTTGTTACTTTAGTTCCTGAGTCTGGAGATGACATTCAAATGATGAAAGGTGGTCTTATGGAGATTGCTGATTTATTTGCTATTAACAAGTCAGACAGACAAGGGGCTGATAGACTNTACACATCATTAAATAAGACTTTAGAACTTAACGATAATGATAATTGGAAACCTTCAATTACAAAAACTATTGCTACTAATGGAGATGGTGTTGAATTGCTATATAATAATTTGTTAAAACATAAAGAATTCATCAACTCNTCTNATAATCGTATTGAAAAAATTAATCAGAGATATATTAAAACTGTCAAGTCTTATGTTAGTGATATTCTTATTGATAAATTTTGGACTAAAGAAATTGATATTGTTCTAAATAAGCAGCTAAAACTTGAATACAATAAAAGATTATCCCCTTTTGAGATTGCCAATCAATTAATTAAAAAATGAGTAAAGATTTAGAAATGACATTTATAGATCACCTAGAGGCTTTAAGATGGGCTCTAATAAGGTCANTTTTTTTAATTAGNATGTGTATGTTTGGTTCATTTATTTATTCTAATAATATTCAAGAATTTATTATGAAGCCATTATATGATATGAACTTATCAAACTTTAATCTTCAGGATATAAAAATAACCAGCCCATTTGTTGTTAAGGTTATAATTGCTGTATTTACATCAATAATCATTTCTTTTCCTTATTTTATTTTTGAATTTTTAAAATTTATTTACCCTGCTATTTCCAAAATTTCAAAGTTATATTTAGTTANCATCTTTCTTTTATCAATTTCATTCTTTTATTTAGGATGTGCTTTTGGATATTTTTATTTATTCCCAAANACAATTTCTTTTTTTGTAGGATTAGTAGATTCTACAGTAGAGTTTAACCCTGAAAGGTTNAATTATATCTTTTATTCATTTTGGCTTATAATCGTTAGTGGTTTTATATATCAATTGCCAATAGTTTCATTAATTTTAACTAAATTAGGTATTGTAAATTATGAGTTTTTAAAGCAAATGCGTTCTATNGCCTTTATTGTTTTTTTAGTTTTTGGTGCGATTATAAGTCCACCTGATCCTTTAAGCCAATTATTAATTGCTTTGCCTTTATATTTATTATACGAACTAGGAGTATTGATTAGTTATTTTTTTAAATTAGAAAAATGAAAAAGATTTTACAAAAAATTTCAGAACCTATTAAGTCAAATTTAGATGAATTTGATAAGCATTTTGACTCTTCCCTAGAATCAGAAGTTAAAACAATAAATACTATAGTTAAATATTTGGTAAGAAAAAAAGGTAAGAGACTTAGACCTAGATTATCATTATTATCTGCAAAAATATGTGGAGATATTAACATAAAAACATATAAAGTAGCTTCTTTATTAGAAATATTGCATGTGGCAACTTTGGTGCATGATGATGTTGTAGATGAATCTGATTTACGTAGAGGTTGGCCTTCAGTTGGTCGGATATGGAAAAATAAATTAAGTATTTTAGTAGGTGACTATCTTTTTTCTAAAGCTTTAACAAATATGGCCGAAATTGATTCTATGGATTCTGTAAAGATTTTAGCAAATTTAGCATCTAGGCTGAGTCAAGGTGAGATATTGCAAATAGAAAAAGCATTAAGTAAAAATATGACGGAAGATATATACTTCAAAATGATTAGTGATAAAACAGCTTCTCTGTTTTCAGCATCTTGCAAATTAGGGGCAATTACAGCTACGGATGATTTAGATAAGATTAATGCATTGCAAAATTTTGGTGAATATTTAGGGTTAGGTTTTCAAATAAAAGATGATTTATTTGATTTGATAGGTAATATTACTAACACAGGAAAGCCTTCTGGTTATGATTTGAAAAGAAATTTATTGACTTTGCCATTAATTTATATTTTAGATAATAAAAGTTCAATTAGTAAGCGTACTTTTAAGCTTCAATTAAAATTATTATTAAAAAAGAATAAATTCAATGATATCAAAGAGTTAATCATTAGTGAGGGTGGAATAGAGTACGCTGAAAATAAATTGCTTGAAATTTCTAAAAAAGCAAGGGTTGAGCTAGAAATTTTTGAAGATTCNGATGTTAAAAGTGCTATGATTGAAATATTAGAATTTAATTTAGTGAGGAATGTTTAATTGAATAAAATCTTTAATATTGCAAATTTTTTAACTTTTTTAAGAATAATTCTATCAATCCCATTATGGATAATTCTTAATAACATAAACAATGATAGCAGTAGCAGTATAATCAGCTATTTTTTAATATTATGTCTAATTATTGCCTTAACAGACATACTTGATGGTTTTGCAGCTAGATATTTTAAATCCGTNACAGATATGGGTAAATTTATGGATCCAATTGCTGATAAAATTTGTGCGTTAGTTATGATTTTATTTTTATCAATTAAATTTGGAATTTATTATTATATTTTATTTGTAATTGTGCTTATTAGAGATATAATCATATCTATAGTATCAATATATTTTGCATCTAAAAAAAATATTTATTTTCAAGCAAACACTTATGGAAAATGGTTTTTATTTTTTATTGCNATGTGTATGATTCTATCAGTAGTAAGGATACCTGATTCAATTAATTTTAATTATCCGTATTTAGGAATGTTAAATGCCTTATTATATTTGCTAAGCTGGATATTTTTTATATTAGCAACATTTANATATTTTTCAAATTATGTAAAAGTAATATGGAGAGGCGATGTTTAATTTTATAAAAAAAACATTTTCTGGTTTAAAAAAAACAAGAAATAATATTGTTAATACATTTTCAAAATTTCATGGGAAAAGGTATTTAGGTGAAAATGAATTAGAAGAGTTAGAGTCAGTTTTGTTTCAATCTGATTTAAGCTATGACATAATAGATGATGTTGTAGAAGAATTTAGGAACAAAAAATTCACAGATGAAGTTTCATGGGATAAAGAGTTTATTTCTTTGTTAAAAACCAAATATACATTAGACTTCAAANATAACAATGANGCTAAGGTTTTATTGCTTGTTGGCGTTAATGGAACAGGNAAAACAACTACATCAGCTAAACTTTCTAACTACTATAAAAATAAATCATTTAAAACAATGCTAGTTGGGGCTGATACTTACAGAGCTGCGGCAGTAAAACAATTAAGTTTATGGTCTCAAAAATTAGGTGTTAAATTTATTTCAAATGAATTTACTAAAGATCCTGCATCAATAGTTTATGATGCTTTAAATTCAGGCTTGAATGATGGGTATAATAAAATTATCATAGATACCGCAGGTAGATTGCATAATTCTGTAAACTTAATGCAGGAGCTTGAAAAATTATACAACGTTGCGAATAAATTCAATGAAAAAGTCAAGGTTATGCTAGTTATTGATTGTAATGTTGGTCAAAATGGTATCAATCAAGCGATGGACTTTAACAAGTTTTTGCCAATCGATTCATTAGTTCTAACAAAGATGGATGGCACTGCAAGGGGTGGTATAGCTTTGTCAATGATGAATAAATTAAATATTCCTATAGATTTTATTGGGGTTGGCGAGAATGTGGATGACTTAGTCCCTTTTGATTTAGATGCATATTTAAGAGGATTAGTTTCAGATGAGTAAAAACATAAAAAATGTATCAGTTGTAACTCTAGGTTGCGCTAAAAATCTAGTTGATTCTGAATATTTGATAACAGGTCTAAAGCACATTGGTTATCAAATGGTTAATGATGTTGATAATTCAAGTATAGTGATTATAAATACATGCGGATTTTTAGATGTAGCTAGAGAAGAGAGTATTGAAAAAATCTTAGAAATTGAACAAAAAAAACGTGATGGATTGATTGATAAGATTATAGTTATGGGTTGTCTAGCTGAAAGATATGGAGATGAATTACAAAAAGAAATTTCAGGAGTAGATAAATTTTTTGGATCGGAAGAGCACGAGGCTGTGATTAAATTTATTTCAGGTAAGTCATTTAATTTAGATGATCCAGACATAATAAGAGCATCATTAACTCCTAAGCACTACTCTTATTTAAAAATTGCTGAGGGTTGCGATAATGCTTGTTCATTTTGTTCTATTCCGCTTATGAGAGGTTTACAAAAAAGTCAACCTTTAAAATGGAATGTTCAAGAAGCTGAAAGGTTAGCTTCAAGGGGTGTTAAAGAGCTATTGGTTATTGCTCAAGACTCTACATCATATGGATGGGATGCAACACCTAAAACATCTTTACATGAATTATTTTCTGAGTTAGATAAAGTTGAAGGTATTGAGTGGTTAAGGTTACATTATGCCCATCCTTCTAATCTGCATAGGAAAATGATTGAACAGTTTAAAAATCTTAAAAAATTAATTCCTTACATTGATATGCCTATACAACATGGTGCTGATAAAATGTTAAAAATCATGAGAAGAGGATTNAAAAGCGATGGTATTAAGAAAAAGATAGATTCACTTCGAAATATTAATGATGATATAGCTATAAGAACATCTATTATTGTTGGTCACCCAGGTGAAACGGATAAAGAATTTAATGAACTTTTAAAATTTATTTCAGAAGTTGAGTTTGATCGTTTAGGCGTATTTCAATATTCTCATGAAGAAGATACTCTTGCAGGTAATATGATGCAAGATGATGTTCCAAAAAAAGTTAAAAGGGAAAGATTTGAAGAAACTATGGCACTTCAACAAAAAATTAATTTAAAAAAGAATCAATCATTATTAGGGACAAAACAAAAAATTTTGATTGACGTAGCTAAAGATGGTTTTTCTCTTGGAAGAACCTATAGAGATTCTCCAACTGTAGATAATTATGTAAAGATTAACACTGAACTTGAAACAGGAAAGTTCTATAATGTAAAAATTGAAAAAGCTCTTGAATATGATTTGGTAGGAAAGGTTATCAATGAAATTTAAAATATTAGGAATAGAGCATATTGGTATAGCTCAAAATTCAAACTCAACTGAATTATCTAAATTTTTTTCAGAAACCCTTGATTTACATAGTACTAGTGAATTAGTAGAAAATCAGAAAGTGATAACTGAAATATTTGATACTGGTTCCGGAAAAATCGAACTTTTATATCCAAGCGATAAAAGTTCTGTTATAGATAAATTTCTTTCTAAAAAAGGNCAATCTATTCATCATATCGCTATTTTAGTAGACGATTTAGATCAGTTAGTAAAGCATTTAATTTTAAAAAATGTAAAATTAATAAATGAAACCCCTCAAATTGGTGCTGATAATAAGAAAATTATATTTATTCATCCCCATTCTACTCCAGGAATGTTACTAGAGTTTTGTCAAGAAATTTGAATCAAATGGCTTCATCGCTAAAAGATAAGCTATCCACAATCCCTTCTGATCCTGGTGTTTATTTTTTTAAAGATAAAAAAGATGTCATTATATACATTGGAAAAGCTAAATCATTAAAAAAAAGAGTAAAATCTTACTTTTATAAAAAAAAGCATGACATTAAAACTTCAGTTTTAATTAAACATATATGTGATATTGATATACTAATTGTCAAAAATGAAGCTGAAGCATTAATTACAGAATCTAATCTTATAAAAATACATAAACCAAGATATAATGTTTTTTTAAAAGATGATAAAACATTCCCGTATATAAGAATATCTGATGAATTATTACCAAAAGTAGATATTGTTAGGTTTAAAAATTTTAATAAAGACAATCATTTATATTTTGGTCCTTACACAAGATCTAGAGATTTAAGAGTTATAGTAAAATTATTGCATAAAATATTTCCATTAAAAACATGTAAGGAGAATGCAAAAGAGTCATGCTTTTGTGGGTATTGTATGACTGACATTCCTATTTCTGATGATAAATATCAAGAAATTATTAACCTTGTTACTAATTTTTTAAAAGGTAAAACTGATGGAGTTTTAACATACCTAAATAATGAAATAAGCAGATTAAGTGAAAAACTAGAATTTGAGAAAGCAGCCGTGTTTAGAGATCACATAACTTTGATAAAAGATTTTTATAAAACTGAAAATCATAATAAAACAGATGAGTTAAATAGAGATTTTATTGGTATTTCTATAAAAGAAAGTGTTGGTGTGGTTACTCTAATTAGGTATAGAAATTCAAAACTAATTTCAAAACAAAACTATGAAATAAATGTGGGAGAAAATAAAGATATAGGCTTACTTGGTTTTATAAAACAATACTATCTTTCAACAATGGACATACCAAAAGAAATAATCATTCAAGAAAAAGTAATTAGTCAAAGTGATTTGAATAAGTGGGGAAGTGCTTTAGGTAAAAGGATGCCAAAAATTGTAGTTCCAAAAATTGGTGAAAAAAAGAAGAAAGTTGATTTGTGCATTAGAAACTCCAAATTACAAATCAATAGAATTATGTTAGCAAAAAAAAGAAGAAAAGAACATGTTTCAAAAATGGTTACTTCTTTGCAAAAAGATTTATTACTAGAAGTCCCACCAAGAAGAATAGAAGGTTTTGATAATTCCAATATCCAAGGAAAATATCCTGTCTCAAGTATGGTATGTTTTATTGATGGTAAACCTAAAAAAAGTGAATATAGAAAATATAAAATAAAAAACGTAAAAGGAATTGATGACTTTGCAATGATGTATGAGGTTGTAAATAGAAGATATAAAAGAGTTTTAAATGAAAATCTCCCTTTACCTGACTTAATTGTTATTGATGGTGGAAAAGGGCAATTATCATCAGCTAAAAAAGCGCTTGATGATTTGGAATTGACATTTATACCAATCATAGGATTAGCTAAACGTATGGAAGAAGTTTATAAACCTAAATTATCTGAACCTCAAACTATTTCTAAAACATCACCAGGAATGATACTTTTAAAGCANGTTAGAGATGAATCNCATCGTTTTGCATTAGCTTTTCATAGACTCTTAAGAGANAAGGGAATGATTAATGATTAAATGTAATTATATAATTTAGTTAAAGTTTTACTTTAACTATAAATATGATGATATAATTCTATGAAAGTGGTGTGTGCCTTTTTCATATGTAGCAGAGTACCTACCTTTATTATAAAATTTTGACTTGATACCTTTCTGAACGCTAAGTACTATTTTCTGGTCTTCAGCTTCTATTTGATCTATGCTGTTATTTTTTCCATGAGTTTGCTTTAAACCATTTAAAGGTAAAGATATAAATTTAATTCTGGTTTTCTCTTTACTGATTGGCTCAATAATATTAACAGAAATTCCCCACTTATAAACATTGAGCATAATATTAGGAAAAAGCCAAAAATAAAGTGCATATATCTGATTTGATGGTATACCATTAATTATGCCTTCTCCACCTATGGAATCATTTTTATGCTTAGATTTGGCCATTTGCAATACTCCATGTTCTAGCAAAGTGGTTTCATAAGATTGATTTTCTATATCTGATGACAAACCTTTGTGAACATATCCAATATGAAATCCTTCAAGGTAATTTTCGCAGTAGAGTGCCCAGTTAGCGTTTATTTTATAAGTTTTTGAAGCTTTTTTGTCAAATGATAAATTTTCAAATGGATACCAATTTATTATACTTTTAATTTCATTTAATCCTTTTAAGATTAATTTGTTTTCTCCACAATTAACAAACAGCAAACCATTCCAATTAAGTAAATTGATATTTTTATTAAGGCTATCATTTTTTGAGGGAAAATTTTTTGTTTCCTTGAATCCTGGCGCATGGTTAATAGATCCATCTAAATTAAAACTTCTTCCATGATAGTTGCATACTAGTTTTTTTTGATTATTTTTTTTATTACAAATTATATTTCCTCTATGTGTGCACACATTGCTTAGACAATAAATATTATTTTTTTCTTTAGTTACAACAAGAGGTATGTCTAGCCAATTTTCTAATAAGTAAAAAGGGATATTTGTATTTTCTAGTAATTCTGATTCGTGGCAGATATATTGATAAGAATTTTCAAATACAGATTTTGTTTTGTTGAAAATTTTCTTAGAAGTATAAAATGAAGAAGATGGGGTAGATGCTTTTTTAATATCCTTATCTATATTCATTAACACTCAGTTACGTTTACAGCTAGACCGCCATTTGATGTTTCTTTGTAAATAGATTGCATATCTTTTCCAGTTTGCATCATAGTTTTGATTACTTCATCTAGAGTTACTTTATGATTTCCTTTACCAATCATAGCCAATCTAGCAGCATTAATAGCTTTGACTGAGCCCATCGCATTTCTTTCAATACAAGGTATTTGTACCAGCCCACCTACAGGATCGCAAGTCAATCCTAAGTTGTGTTCCATAGCTATTTCAGCAGCATTTTCAATTTCAGCATTTGTACCATTTAATGCGGAAACTAAACCCCCTGCAGCCATAGAGCATGCAACACCAACTTCTCCCTGGCATCCTACTTCAGCGCCTGATATTGATGCATTTTCTTTATAAAGAACACCGATCGCACCTGCAGTTAGAAAAAATCTCACAATCCCTTCTTTTGAACTTTTTTTGGTAAATTCAATATAATATTTTAATACTGCAGGAATAATGCCTGCAGCGCCGTTAGTAGGGGCAGTTACAACTTTCCCTCCATTTGCATTTTCCTCATTTACAGCTATTGCATATAAGCTAACCCAGTCCATTGCTTTTAGAGGATCTTTTTGTTTATCTTTTTTTAATGCTTTAAAAATTTCTGATGCTCTTCTCTTTACTTTTAATTGTCCATCTAGTTTACCCTTAGCATTGATACCTGAGTTTATACAATTGTTCATAGTGTCCCAAATATCCATAATTTTATTCTTTACTTGGGTTTTATTATTTAGTGTGCATTCATTTTTCATCATTAAGTCTGATATCTTGAATTTATTTTTTTTACACATATCTAACATATTTTTAGAAGAATTAAAATCATATGGAAAGTTGGTATTTTGAATGTTTTCTTTTTTGTTTTTCTCTTTTATAAAACCACCACCAATAGAATAAATTGTTTTAGAAAGGAGCTGCTTATTATCTATATCATAAGCCTTAAAAATCATTACATTACTAAATGTTTTTGTAGGTGTTTTATAATCAAAAATAACATTATTTTCCAAAGTAAATGGTATATGATGTTCTTGACTTAAAGTAAGAAGATTGTTTTTTGTTATTTTATTAATAATTTTCTTGGATGTTACATTATCAATTTTTTCAGGACTTTTTCCGCTTAAACCTAAAATTATACCTTTATCTGTTCCATGACCTTTTCCAGTAAAAGCAAGTGACCCTTGGAGTATTACATCAATTTTATAGGTTTTACTTAATATATTTTTTTTAAATAAATATTCTCGAAATAATTTTCCTGCTTTCATAGGAGCAACCGTGTGAGAACTTGATGGTCCAATTCCAATTTTAAATATTTCAAATATACTATGCATTATAATCCTTTAGTATTTGACTAAACACAGGAACAGGTTTTTGATTATCAAAATCAAAGCAGACAATCACCACATTAGATGTAGCAATAGGGTTTTGAATATCTTTTTCATTAAAAATATATGATTCAATATTAAAGCTAGTGTTCCCAACTTTATTAATTTTTAGACCTACAATAATATTAGATGGATGTTTTAATTGTTTTAAGTAATTAATGGTCATAGAAGCAACAATTAATGATTTTCCAGTTCCATCAAAAGGGAGTGACCATCTCTTAAACAATGTTCCTCTAGCTGTTTCTATATAAGTAGCAAAAACTGCATTATTGACGTGACCAAATGCATCTAAATCTCTCCAACGAGTTTGAATATTTACGTGAAATGGAAAATTTGTTAAATTTTTATTTTTGGTCATTTAAATATTTTTCTATTTTAGGTTTTATTACAAAATTGCAATATGCTGCATTTTTATTATTATTGTAATAGTTTTGATGGTAATCTTCCGCCTTATAAAACTTATCATGCTCAGCTAGTTGGGTAACAATTTTATTTTCAAAATTATCCTGTTGATAGGATATAACTTTTTCTGCAATTTTCAATTGTTCATTAGAGTGATAAAAAATTGCAGATCTGTATTGTGTGCCAACATCATTACCTTGACGATTAATTGTTGTTGGGTCGTGGATTTCAAAAAATATATTTAACAAATCTTCATAACTTATTATTGTACTATCAAATTCAATTTGAGCTACCTCAGCATGACCAGTGTTTCCTTCGCAGACCATTTTATATGTTGGGTTTAATGTTTGTCCGCCAGTATATCCAACATCAATAGATGTAATACCGGTAACATTTAATAATATTGCTTCAATACACCAAAAACAACCTGCACCTAAAGTTGCAATTTCCATCACATNCCTCCTTAAATAAAGCTTGTAAATTTAAAAAAATTAATCCCAAAAACAAAACTATACTATTCTGACTAATATGCATATTTTTTATTTTTATCTTATAAAGAAAATGATTAAATTATAAGACATTATGGCAGACTTTAAAATAGTATCAGAGTTTAAACCAGCAGGTGATCAACAGCAGGCAATTGATGCTTTAGTTGAAGGTCTTAATCAAAACTTAAAACATCAAACATTGCTTGGTATAACTGGTTCTGGAAAAACTTTTACAATGGCTAATATCATTGAAAAAGTGCAAAAACCTACTTTAATATTATCGCACAACAAAACACTGGCTGCACAGCTTTTTTCTGAGTTTAAGGAATTATTTCCAAATAATGCTGTTGAATTATTTATTTCTTATTATGATTATTATCAGCCAGAGGCTTATATGCCTGTTTCTGATACATTCATTGAAAAAGACTCTTCAATTGATGAAGAAATAGATAAATTAAGAATCAAAACCACAGCTTCTTTATCAAGTAGAAAAGATGTGATTATTATAGCGAGTGTAAGTTGTATTTATGGCTTAGGTTCCCCGAGGTCTTATAAAAATTTATTTGTGTCTCTTAAAATTGGTGATGTAATAGATATAAAAACTTTATTTAAAAACTTAATTAATATTCATTATGTTAGAAATGATATGATTCTNGANCCAGGTACTTTCCGATTAAGAGGCGATGTTATCGAATTATTTCCNAGGTACGAAGAATATCCTGTAAGAATAGAGCTCTTTGGAGATGAGGTAGAAAAAATTCACTCATTTGATGTGTTATCTTCAGAAATTTTGGATGATAAAGAGGTTTTATCAATTTATCCAGCTAAACATTTCGTTGTAAATAAAAAAGAATTAGAAATTGCTATGGATAAAATAAGAAAAGAGCTCAGCGACAGATTAATTTTCTTTAAAGAAAACGGTATGCTTTTGGAAGCTCAACGATTAGAACAGAGGACGTTATTTGATTTAGAGATGATGATGGAATTAGGATATTGTTCAGGAATTGAAAATTATTCTAGACATATTGATGGCAGAAAGAAAGGACAAAGACCATATACTTTGTTAGATTTTTTTTCAAAAGACTTTTTAATCTTTGCTGATGAATCTCATGTTAGTATTCCTCAGTTAAATGCAATGTACAATGGAGATAGGTCCAGAAAGGAAACGCTTATTGAGTATGGTTTTAGATTGCCTTCAGCTCTAGATAATAGACCAATGAAATTTAAAGAATTTGAAAATAGCGTAAATCAAATCATTTACGTTTCTGCTACTCCATCTGATTATGAATTAGACAAATCAAAAGGTGTCTTTGTTGAACAGATTATAAGACCAACTGGATTATTAGACCCACAAATTTTTGTAAGAAAAACAAAAGGTCAGATTGTGGATATGGTAAAAGAAATAAAAAAAACCACACAAAATAAAGAAAAAATATTGGTCACAACTCTTACTAAGAAAATGGCAGAAAAATTAACTGATCATTTAAAAAGTATTGGAATAAGATCTGAGTACATGCACAGCGATATTGATACTATTGAGAGAATAAAGATTTTAACCTCATTAAGAAATAATGAGTTTGATGTATTAGTTGGTATAAATTTATTAAGAGAGGGATTAGATATACCTGAAGTATCTTTAATACTAGTTTTAGATGCTGATAAAGAAGGTTTTCTTAGATCAAAGACCTCTTTGCTTCAAGTTGCGGGAAGAGCGGCTAGAAATGTAAATGGTAAAGTTATTTTATATGGAGATAAAATTACTAAATCGATGAAACATCTGATAGATGAAACTAAAAGAAGGAGAAAAATACAATCTGAATTCAATGATAAAAATAATATCATACCAAAGACAGTTGTAAAATCAAATAATATTATTACTTCTATGTTAGTTGATAAAAATGATAATGATGCTCAAAAGCTTAATCAGAAAATGTTTGATAAAGATATTGAGTCATTAGATAAAATTGAAGTTTTAAATCATTTAGAAAGTCTAAAAAGAAAAATGAAAAAGTATGCGCAGAATTTTCAGTTTGAGCAAGCTGCTCTATTAAGAGATGAGATAATCAAAATAAATGGAAAAATTATAAAATGAAAAAAAATATATTAGTTTTAGGATCTGGTGGTCGTGAATACGCAATGGTTTGGAAATTGTCAAATGATAAAAATGTTGATAAAATATTTTGCATCCCAGGTAATGGTGGTACCAAAGAAATTGCTTGCAATTATAATCTAGATACTAACGACCATGATGCTTTATTGACATTTGTTGAAGATAATAGTATTAATCTAACAATTGTGGGACCAGAAAATTTACTAGATGAAGGTATTGTTGATTCATTTAATCTAAAAGGGNATAAAATTTTTGGACCTACAAAATCAGCTTCAAAATTAGAGAGTAGTAAGATTTATGCAAGAGATATTATGAATAAATATNATATTCCTCANCCTAAATATTTTGCATGTCAAAATCGTAACGAAGTTATAAAGGCTAAAGAGGTGCTGGGCTTGCCAATTGTATTGAAAGCAGATGGNTTAGCGGCTGGTAAAGGAGTAATAATATGCACTTCAGAAGATGAATTTAAAGTTGCCTTATCTTCCTTTTTTGACACCAAATCTTTTGGTAAAGCTTCTCAAAAAATCTCTGTTGAAGAATGTATTGCTGGACCAGAAGTTTCTGTTTTTACTGTATGTAATGGTTTAAGTTATAAGATTATTAATAACGCTCAAGATCATAAAAGAGTTTATGATAATGATATGGGTCCAAATACAGGCGGTATGGGTGCTTATGCCCCAACACCATTAATGAATTCTGATTTAGAAGATAAAATAAAAAAGACAATAATAGAACCAACTTTAAAAGCAATGGTTGCGGAAAATTCTCCTTTTACTGGGTTTTTGTATTTTGGATTAATGTTGGTAAATGGGGAGCCTTATGTTATCGAATATAATGTTCGCATGGGAGACCCTGAAACGCAAGTTGTTATGCCAATGATGGAAGTATCTTTATTAGATTTAATTGAANCAACCTTAGATAAAACTTTAGATACATTTTTATATAAAAATAAGGATGGATATTGTGTTACTGTTGTATTAGCCTCACAAGGATACCCAGGNAGTTATAAAGTTGACAAAATTATTCATGGTTTTTCTGATTTAGGAAGCGATTTAGTCTTTCATGCTGGAACAAAATTAGATAACCAAAATAATCTAGTATCATCAGGAGGAAGAGTTTTAAATGTTGTTGNNCGNGGAAATACACTAAAAGATGCAATTGATGATGCTTATAGAATTGCAAAAAAAATAAATTATGATAACATGTTTTATAGAAAAGATATTGGAAAAAAGGGTTTAGACTATTNATAAGGAGAAACTATGATAGTTGACGCAAATAAAATAAAAAATTCAGTTGGTATAATAGGAGAATCCATAGAAATTGAAGAAATGTGCACTCTTATTGGTCAAGTTGCAAATACTGATATTTCAGTATTAATTACAGGAGAATCTGGTTCTGGTAAGGAGATGGTTGCNCAAGCTTTACATAAAAACAGTAAACGTAAGTTTGAATCTATGATAACAGTTAATTGTGCTGCTATACCATCTGGTATAATTGAAAGTGAATTATTTGGTCACAAAAAAGGTTCGTTTACAGGTGCACACGAAAATCATAAAGGATATTTTGAAGCAGCAAATAAAGGAACTATATTTTTAGATGAAATCGGTGAGCTTCCTCTTGAAACTCAAGCAAAGCTTCTTAGAGTTATAGAGCAAGGTGAATTCATGAGAGTAGGTGAAACTAAAACACAAAAAACTGATGTAAGAATTGTAGCTGCAACAAACAGAAAATTAAAAGATGAAGTTCAGGAAAANAAATTCAGACAAGATTTNTANTTTAGANTAAAAACTGTATCNATAAATGTTTCNCCTCTAAGAGATCATATATCTGATTTATTTTTATATATAGAGAGATTTGGTTTGTTGTTTACAGCAAAAAATGATATTCCATTTAAAGGTTTTACACCAGAAGCAATTAATATAATGAAAGAATATAATTGGCCAGGTAATGTAAGAGAGTTAAAAAATACTATAGAAAGTTTACTGGCAATTAATAAAGGCGAAAGAATACAAGAGGATATGGTGGTTAAGTATTTAAAATTAGATGATTCAAAAGATGTTTTTAACAACTCTCTTCCAGTTCCAATTAATAAAGAATCAGATGCTATAGAAAGAGAATTGATTTTAAAACAACTCTTATTTTTACGTCAAGACGTAAATGAATTAAAACAGCTCTTTGCAGCTAAAATGGGTGATTCTGCAAATAATATTCAGCCAACAAATAATTCATTATTTGTATTACCGGAAAAAAATAAAGAAAATACTCATCAAATTGATGATGGTTTGTTTAAAGGCATTAAAGATGATGTTATTGGTGAAATTACAATGAATGAACTAGAAAAAGAGGTAATAGAAAGAACATTAAAAAATTGCAATGGAAATAGAAGAAAAACTGCTAAAATACTAGACATATCAGAAAGAACTTTATATAGAAAACTTAAAGAATATGAAATTACTTAAACATTTTATTTTTGCAATTATTGTTATGATAATGAATTCATGTGCTTTTTATTCATTGAAAGGTACTATGCCAATTCACATAAAAAATATCTATATAAGTCCAATTATAAATAAAAGTATGGATCAAGAAGTTGTAGATTTATTGGATGATAAATTGAATCAATTGACAATAGAGCAAAATGTTTTAGAAGTTGTTAATTATGATACAGCAGATAGTAAGCTTGATATAATAGTAACGGAAGTTATTGATATACCATACACACTTAGTCAAGGTGATCAATTTGAAAAAGTTGATGAATGGAAGTTTGTTATAAAAGCAAATGTTATGTGGTCTGATTTTCATAAAGGAGAAGTACTATTTAACATAAATATTAATGAATGGGGCATTTATGGCGATTCAATTGATATATCAAATGATGGTATTGATAATGATGGAGATGGATTTATAGATTCAGAAGACAGTGATGAAATTGGCGCTCCAAGAAATGCAGCAAAGATTATAGCAATCAATAAAGTTGCAGAAAAAATATCAACAAAAATTATTTCAACATGGTAATACAAGGGTGTAAAAATGAAAAATATTAGAATAAATCAAGTTAAAAATCATAAAGATGAGCTCGTAAAAATCAATGGTTGGGTTTATAATTCAAGAAGAAGTGGCAAAATTGGTTTTTTAACCTTAAGAGACGGTTTTGGTTTACTTCAATGTATAGTTGCAAAAAATGATATTGGTGATGAACTTTTTGAGACTTTTAAAAGAGTAACACAAGAAACGTCTATTTCAGTTTCAGGTAAAGTTGTTGAAAACGAAAGGGCAATTGGTGGTTATGAGTTGTTGCTTGAATCCTTTAAAATTAACCATTTAAGCCAAGATTATCCAATCACACCNAAAGAGCATGGTACAGAATTTTTGATGTCCAATAGACACCTATGGCTACGTTCAAAAAGACAGCATTCTATTTTAAAAATAAGACATCAAATAATTAAAAGTATAAGAGATTATTTTGATAATAATGATTTTACATTAGTTGATACACCCATTTTTACACCTAATGCTGCAGAGGGAACATCAACATTATTCAAGACTGAATATTTTGGAAAAGATGCTTTTTTAGCTCAAACTGGCCAATTGTATGGCGAGGCATCAGCAATGTCTTTTGGAAGNCACTATAATTTTGGTCCTTGTTTTAGAGCAGAAAAAAGTAAAACNAGGAGACATTTAACAGANTTTTGGATGGTTGAACCTGAAATNGCTTATTGTGATATTGAAGAAGATATGAGATGGGCAGAAAATTTATTGGTTTATATTGTAGAGCANGTTATTGAACATAAATCAAATGAATTAAATATATTAGAAAGAGATATAGAAATCTTAAAAAAAGTTAAAGGTCCATTTCCTAGAGTTAGTTATTCAGATTGTATAGATATGCTTCAAAAAGATGGTTTTAAAATTCAATGGGGTGATGATTTTGGTTCACCAGAAGAGACTCATATAGCTAATCAGTATGATTGTCCAGTAATCGTACATCGATTTCCATCTGACATTAAAGCCTTTTACATGAAAAGAGACCCTGAAAATGAAAAGGTAGTTCTTGGTATGGATATATTAGCTCCTGAGGGTTATGGCGAAATTGTGGGCGGCTCAGAAAGAGAAACGGATATAGATATATTAATCGAAAGAATTAAAGAAGAAAAGCTAAATCAATCTGATTATGATTGGTTTTTAGATTTAAGAAAATATGGCTCAGTACCACACTCTGGTTTTGGTATGGGTCTTGAGAGAGTAGTAGCTTGGGTATGCGGACTATCGCATATAAGGGAAACTATACCATTTGCAAGAACCATGACAAGATTAAATCCTTAATAAATGATAAGATTTAAATATGAATAAACTAGATAAACAGATTTCTAAATGGCTATCGGATTATTTAAAAGATAATAATTTGGATAGCTTTGTTATTGGAATCTCAGGCGGTATAGATTCAGCTGTCACCTCAACACTTTGTGCGATAACTGGTCATAA
>NZRW01000005.1 GCA_002701185.1 Fidelibacterota bacterium | reverse complement strand
TCATTTGATAGTATAGATAAATCAGCTTCATATCCAATATCAATCATACCTCTATTATTTTCTGAAAATTCTGCTATAGCTGCACCTTTTGTAAACAAATTCAAAGCTTCAATTCGAGATAATTTCTCTTGCGATTGCCAACCACCTTTAGGAAAACCATCATGGTCAGTTCTTGTGATTGCAGCATAAAATTCATGTAGTGGATTTCCTTCTTCTATTGGACAATCTGAACCTCCAGCTATAATAACTCCATTATCTAAAAGTGTTTTCCAGCGACTAATTCTATGTAGGCGATGTTCTCCAATACGACTTTTCATCCATTTCATATCACTTGTACAATGAGATGGTTGCATAGAAGCAATTATTGAACATTCTTTTAATCTTCCAATATCATTTGTTGTGAGCATTTGTGCATGTTCAATTCTCCACCTTCTATCATTTTGTGATTTAAGATATTTTTGATATGTATCAAGTACAAACGAATTACCTCTATCTCCAATTGCATGTGTGCATAATTGAAAATTATTGTCATAGCATAAAGATGCTAATTCATCAAACTCTTCTTTTGATATTAGTATTAAACCACAATTACAATGATCATCATGGTAAGGNTCATGTAAAGCAGCNCCCCTACTTCCAAGAGCACCATCAATAAAGGCTTTAACTGATCTGATTTTATATTGCTTTCCAGAATATTGACCTTTAGCAAAAAAATCAACTAAGAAATCTTTAAATGACCCACCAATCATCCCATAACATTTAATTGGAAAGTTATTTTCTTGGACTAGCTCTATAATTGATTCAATTATTTCTGGTGATTGCCATGCATCATGAACATTAGTAATACCTTTTTCAGCAGCATATTGTGCACCAGTCAACAACCATTTTTTTGTTGAATCTTTATTTGGTTTAGGTAGAGTATTTCTGATTGGGTCCATTGCATTATCAATCAAAATACAGTCATTTATAATTGAACCACCATCGATATTTGTTGATAAATCAAAATTAGATATTTTAGCAGCAATATTATTGATCCACGCACTATGTCCATCAATTCTAGTTAAATAAACCGGATTATTTTTTATGACATTATTTAATAATGCAGATTTTGGAAAATTTTGATCTTTCCATAAATTTTGATCCCAACCAAAACCTTCAATCCATTCTCCTGGTTTAAGTGTTTTACTTTTTTTATAAACTAAATTAACTATTTCGTCTGGAGATTTTACATCTTTCAAATTAACCATATCCAATCTTTGGCCTAAATTTTTAATATGAAAGTGAGCATCTATAAAACCTGGTATAACAAATGCACCTTTAAGGTCAATAGTTTTAAAGTTNGGATGTGGGTCATTAAAACGATAATATTGACCATTTTTAATTGTCAAACTGTCAATTATAGGAAATGACCCATTAAGAGTCATAATTTTACCATTGATTAAATTTAAAGGTTCAGTATTCATTTATTTATGTTAATTTTATAGTTGTAATTTATGTTATATAATAAGTTTTATGAAAACAATAGATTTAAGAAGCGATACAGTAACACTACCCTCTCAAGAAATTAGAGATGCAATTTCCAATGCAAAGTTGGGAGATGATGTTTTTCAAGAAGATCCTAATGTTAATTTGTTAGAATCTGAGGCGGCATTGATTGCCGGCAAAGAAGCTGCATTATTAGTACCAAGTGGTACGATGGGTAATTTGATATCATTCCTAGTACATTGTCAGCGGGGTACAGAAGCAATTCTTGGTAATAAATCCCATACGTTTGTTTATGAGGCAGGAGGCATTTCAGCTATGGGAGGTATACACTCACACCAACTCCAAAATTCTGATGAAGGTATGATTGATATAGATTTAATTAAAAATGCTATTAGAAAAGATAATGTTCATTTTCCAGTGACTTCTTTAATTAGTTTAGAAAATACTCATAACATGTGCTATGGAAGTCCTGTTTCAAAAGATTATATTGATGAAGTTGCCACAATTGCAAAAAACAATAAATTAAAATTACATATTGATGGAGCAAGAATCTTTAATGCTACGGTTAAACTAAATATAGAGTTAAAAAAATTAATAGAGCATGTAGATTCTGTTACTTTTTGTTTATCTAAGGGCCTAGCTTGTCCAATAGGTTCTGTTATTTGTGGTACACAAGAATTTATTAATCAAGCAAGAAGAATGCGAAAAGTACTTGGAGGTGGAATGCGACAAGCAGGCATTATTGCTTCTGCTGGCTTAGTAGCATTTAAAAATATGAATAATCAAATTTCTTTAGATCATGATAATGCACAAAAGCTAGCAGATGGTATAAATCAAATAGATGATTTATCAATTGATTATGATAAAGTAAAAACTAACATTTTATATTTTAAATTAAAATCAAATAGTATAAGTTCAGAACAATTTTTAAGTGAGATGAATGCAAAGGGTGTTCTATTTTTTGAAGTATCACCTAATAAGTATCGTTTAGTTACTCACTATGGAATTACAAAAGAAGATATAGATTACACTTTAAATACATTTAAAAAAGTTCTTTCAAAGTAACTTTTTTACTAAATTCAAAATAATATTTATAAGGATTTACACATATGGCTAAGGGAGTGACACCACAATCAAATGATGCATCAAAATGGTATACTGATGTCATAACAAAAGCACAATTAGCAGATTACGGTCCTGTGAAAGGCACAATGGTAATTAGGCCTTATGGATATTCAATATGGGAATCTATTAAAGATGAGTTTGATACGCAGTTTAAAAACACAAACCATGTAAATGCATATTTCCCATTATTTATACCAAAATCTTTTTTAGCAAAAGAGGCTGAGCATGTTGAGGGATTTGCAAAAGAATGTGCCGTTGTAACTCATTCTAAGTTAAAAGTAGATAATAATAAATTAGTAGTTGATCCAGAATCTAAGCTAGAAGAAGAAATTATTGTAAGGCCAACATCAGAAACAGTGATTTGGTCAATGTATAAAAAATGGATTAACTCTTATAGGGATTTACCAATACTTATCAATCAATGGGCAAATGTTGTCAGGTGGGAAATGAGAACAAGATTGTTTTTGAGGACTAGTGAATTTCTTTGGCAAGAAGGACATACTGCGCATTCAACAGAAGATGAGGCCATTGTAGAAGCAAAAAAAATTCTAGAGATATATCAAGATGTTGTTGAAAATATTATGGCAATTCCTGTATTAACTGGATATAAAAGTGAGTCAGAAAAATTTGCTGGTGCTGTTGAAACTTATTGTATTGAAGCAATGATGGGTGATAAAAAAGCATTACAGGCAGGCACATCTCACTATCTGGGACAAAATTTTGCTAAAGCTTTTGATGTTAAGTTTCAGACTGAAAATAATGATGAAGAATATGTTTATGCTACAAGTTGGGGAGTTAGCACTAGGTTAATTGGTGCATTAATTATGGTACATGGAGATGACCAAGGTTTAAGATTGCCGCCTAAAGTTGCACCTATTCAGATTGTAATAGTCCCTATTTTTAAATCTGATGAAGATAAAGAAAAGATTATTGATTATGTTAAACCTTTATTTAAAGAGTTTGATAAAAATAATATTCGATATTATTTTGATGATAGAAATAAAATGTCACCAGGCTTTAAATTTAATGAGTGGGAGATGAAAGGTGTTCCTATTAGAATAGAAGTTGGAATGCGTGACATCAATGATGATGCAATTATATATTCAAGAAGAGATAAGCAAGGAAAGCATAAAATTGAAATTGGTAGCATCAAAGGACACTTTCCTAATTTATTAGATGATATACAACAATCTTTATTTGACCAGGCTAAAGAATTTCAGGAATCAAATACTCATTCTACTAATTCATATGATGATTTTAAAAATATCATTAAAAAAGGTGGATTTGTAAAATGCGGTTGGGATGGCACTAATGAAACCGAAGAAAAGATCAAAAAAGATACTAAAGCTACAATTAGATGTATTCCTTTTAATCAAGATACAGAATCTTTGAAATGTATATATTCTGATACCCAAGCTAAATATCAAGTAATATTTGCACGCGCATATTAAGAGTAAAACTTGATAGTTTCATCTAAAGGTATAATTCTTAAAATTTTTCCTTACAGTAATACGAGTATCATTTGTAATGTTTTTACAGAAACTTATGGTAAGATAACCTTAATATCAAAAGGTGTAAGAAAGCCAAAAAATCCTCAACTTTCAATTCTACAACCTTTTCATCTATTAGATTTAACTTTTTATTACAAAAAAAATCGTTCAATGCACATATTAAAAGAAGCTGATATAACAAGCGATTTTTCTCACCTTAGAGAAGATTTATCTAGCATAGTTTTTGGGTCAGCTATAAATAATATTATAAATCGAATTTTTGAAGAAGATTTTCCTAATGAAGTAATTTTTAGATTATGTACTAAATCATTAGATTTACTTTCAAAAAATTTAAGAAATAATAAAGTTATTTTTATTTTTTTTCTGTACCATTTATCAAAGCAATTGGGGTTTATGCCAAGCTATAAATCATGTAATAGTTGTAATCAAAAATTTAAAAATGATGCAATTTTTTCTTCCAGTTTGAATGCTCTCATTTGCGATCAATGTATCATTCATCAATCTATGGATTTAGATTTTGTAATAAAATTTTTGACTTTACAAAAAATAGATTTAGTAAACAAAACACATATTAATCAAATATTTGAAATTGATTTATCAAAAGATAATTTATCTGAATTATTTAACTTTTTAATTGCATTCATGAATAGTAATATTAATCATATGTTAAAAGTTAATAGTATTAAAGAAGTAACGAAATTTTACCATGAAAGAAACTAATATTTCAGAAAAGTTTGACACAAACAATTATCACTTTAATCCTGATAGCAAATTTGGTATATATTTAATTCATGGGTTTTCTAGTTCTACATATGAAGTGAAAAAACTAGCAAAACATTTATCTCAAAAAGGTTACCAAGTAAGAGCAGATAACCTGCCAGGTCATGGCACAACAATTGAAGATTGTAATTCTACAAAATATTATGAATGGCTTAATGCTGTTGAAAAAGGTGTTGCTGAAATGTATTCTGTATGTGANAAAGTAATAGTAATAGGAGTTAGTATGGGAGGTGTATTATCTCTACACTTAGGTAGCCTTTTCCCTCTGGATGGTATTATTTCTGCTTCTGCTTTGTTTAAATTTAAAAATGAATTTAATGTAAGATTTATAAATAGAATTTTTAATAAACTAAAAAAAACTGTACCAAAAAAAAGCACATTCAACCCTGATCAGGTAAAAGCTCAAAACATTCAATTTTATGGTTATAAACATTACCCATTGTGTGCACTTAATGAAATGAGAAAGCTAGTTGATAAAGTAAAAATAAAGCTAAAAAAAATATCCAGCCCTTTATTATTGATTCATTCTACTATTGATCAAACAGCTCCATTTGAGAATCTTGAAATAATTAAGAAAGAATTAAGAACACCTATTGTAGATACATTAGTTGTACATCAAACTGGTCATAACATTTATGATACTGATAAAGATGATAAAGAAGTTATTTTTAACAAAATTGATCAGTTCATAGAAAAAATATTCAAACAAAATTGACAAATAAATCTAAAACCTTTTCCATATATCAAAATCCACAACTTTATGATGACATTATGTGGTGGAAAAAAGACGATATAGAATTTTACAAAAAAGTTATAAAAAAATATAATGTTAAAAATGTTTTAGAGCTATGTTGTGGAACTGGTAGAATTGGCTTACCTTTAATTGATTCAAACATTGATTACAGCGGAATTGATACATCTCAAAATTACATAGATTTTTTTAATTCAAAATTAGGCTGTAATACACTTAGTANNATTCAAGTTGGAAATGCACAAAATTTTAGTTTAAACAAAAAATTTGACCTTATTATCATTGGATTTAATTCCATAGCACATTTACTAAATGATGAAGATATAATGTCATGTTTTAAAAGTGTGTATAATCATATGCATAAAAAATCGATTTTTATTATTGATATATTCATGCCAACTCATGAGCTTACTTCAAATTTAAACACACAGAAAATAGATTTAATGGATTTTAAGGATTCTACTAAAAATCAAATTTTAAAAATATATGAATCAAATCAGTACAACCATGAAACAGAAGTCAATACAGTTAAGTGGGAATTTTATAATCAAAAAAAATTAAACATATATTCTTATCAGTTTGATATGCGAATGTTATTTCCTGATACCTTACACAGCCTCTTAGCAGAAAGTAAACTATTGGTTAGTCATTTTTATGGNAATTATGATTTTTCAAATTTTGAATCTGANAGTGAAAAGCAAATTTATATTTGTAAAATAAAAAATTGAAATAATTAATTTTTATTTGTAACATACAAGTATGAATCTTGCTGAATATTTATCTGATATTAGCCTTAATTATTTTTCTTTATTAAGAAGATTGTCCTCAAAATATGATTTAACTCTATCTCAATCTCTGNTACTTTTATATGTACCNTATGATGGTATTTCAGTATCTGACTTATCAGAAAAATTAGGTGTTGACATCAGCACTATGACAAGAAATATACAAAGAATAGATAAACAGGGCTTAATAGAGCGAAANCCAAATGAAAATGATAAAAGATCAATTAAATTATTTTTATCAAGNAGAGGTCAAAAGTTAACTNTACTATTAAATGATGATATAGCAAATCAATTATCATCAATTTTAGATAAATATGATTTTGAACAAATNGAAAAAATTCAAGAATCCTTAGAGTCAGTAGGTTGGAATTTATATTTAAATAGAAAAGATTTATAATAATGACATTCAACCAAAAAATTTTATCATGGTACAATAAAAATAAAGTTGAGTTTCCATGGCGAACAACTGATGATCCGTACAAAATTTGGGTTTCAGAAATTATGCTGCAACAAACTCAGGTAACAACCGTTATTCCTTATTACAATAAATGGATTGTAAAGTTTCCAACGCTTCATGATGTTGCAAATGCCTCAGATGAAGATTTATTTAAATATTGGGAGGGTCTTGGTTATTATAATAGAGTGAATAATTTTAGAATTGCTTGTAATGAAGTGATTGAAAAATTTAATGGAAAAGTACCAAGTAGTAAGGCTGATTTAATGCAGTTAAAAGGTATTGGCGATTACACCTCATCTGCAATAGCCTCAATTGCATTTAATAAANAAAATTATGTAATTGATGGTAATGTTAAAAGAATCATGTCTAGAGTCTTATGTTTAAAAGATTATTCAAAAGCTTCAATGAACAGATTAAGTGAATTTCTTTTAGAAAATATGTCACTAAAGAAACCAGGTGACTTTAACCAAGGATTAATGGATTTAGGAAGAAATATTTGCAAACCTAGGAATCCAGAATGTAATAGCTGTCCAATAGAATCTTCATGTCAAGCGAATTTGACTNAAAGCATTAAACTTTATCCAACACCTAAACCTAAATCTAAAAAAAATCCTCATTATACTGTTGGAATTGGAATAATATGGAAAGATAATGAAATACTAATTACTAAAAGAAAAAAAAATACATTACTTGGTGGTCTTTGGGAGTTTCCAGGAGGTAAAAAAAAGACTAATGAAACTATAAAGGCATGTATAAAAAGGGAAATATTAGAAGAGTTAGAAATANATGTTGAAGTTTTAAATTTTCTCACTAGTGTTGAGCATAAATATTCACATTTTAGCATTACTTTACATGCATATAATTGTTCTTTTAATAAAGGTAAAATAAAATGTAATTCTGCAGATGATTGGAAATGGATTAAACCAAACCAGCTAAAATCATTACCATTTCCAAAAGCTAACCACTATATTTTCCCCTATATTTTAGATAAAGGAGTAGCCTAGTGTATCAATTGCTTAGTATTGTACTATATTTAGTTGGTGGTTTTTATTTTCTCATTTTTGGTGCCTATGTAATAATTTTATCATTTATTTTTAGTCATAAATATTTATATCCTACTTTACCATTTCTTACNAGAGTTCAATTATTTCTTTTAGGTGCTTGGATTAGAATTAAAAATAAAATTCCTAATGATCAAACTTATATAGTAATGATGAATCATGCATCTTTTGCAGATGTTTTTTTTAGNGTNCAACCATTAAAGGGNAAATANACTGCTATATTGGCATCGTTTAATTTTAAGATTCCTATTTGGGGAACTATGCTAAGATTTTTTAAAGCAATACCAGTTTATAGAAAAGATAAAATAAAAGCTATTAAAGCAATCAAGCATGCAGAAACAATTATTAAAGATTTAAAGTATCATGTTGTTATCTTCCCTGAAGGCACTAGAACCACTGATGGTAAACTTCAAAAATTTAAGAAGGGTGGATTTCATATGGCAATTAATACTCAAGTACCCATTATACCTATAGCGGTGAAAGGTGGATTTAATTATAAACCAAAAACAAGATGGTATATAAAACCATCAATTATTGACATTGAGGTTGGAAATCCAATTGATGTATCTAAATATACTGTAAATGATATTGATAGTTTAATTGATGATACTAGGAAAGAATTTTTAAAATTACTTAATGAGCAAGAAAAATGATAGTACTTTTAGAAAATATTTTAAGAAATCATATTCTTATTTGCATTTTTTTAGCGATTATTTTAGCGGCAATATTTTTTATTGTTAAAGATACAAAACATTTAAATTCAATCTTNTTTATATCATTAGTAAGTAATTTTTTATCATTTAATTATATTTTGATTAATACAAATAATTTTGATTTTTCTTCTCATCTTCCACTACATCTATGCTATTTAACAGAAGCTATAATTTTATGTACTTATTTTTTTAATCTCAAATTTTTACTTCCTTGGCTTATACTAAATAGTTTAGGNGGTGGTATCACTGGATTTACTAATTCAAATTTAGATCAAGATGTTCACATAATTGAGTATATACATTTATATTNNTCACATTTTAATTTGTTACTTTTTAGCATAATTATGTTTAAGAAAAAATTTATTATTCAAAAAATAGATTTATATAAAAGCATTATATTAAATGCATCAATTTTTTTCACAATTATTTGGATAAATAATCTGATTGGTTCAAACTACTGGTTTACATTAGAAAAGCCTCCTGGTACAAATCTTACTAATATTTTACCAGATTGGCCTGGTTATTTAATAGTAATGGTGGCTATTGGAATATTATCTTATATTGTGACTTATANAATATTTAAACTAAATCAAAAATAACTATTTACCAAACATCACCATCATCAACTAATGTCCAAAGATAGCATGATGCAATAGTTCTATAGGGTTTCCACTTTAGAGATTTTTCAATCATCAATTTATCTGATGGCAACTCTTGCAATTTAAATAGCTTCTGAATTGCTTTTTTAATACCTAAATCACCAAGTGGTAGTATATCAACTTTAAACATAGTAAACATCATAAACATATCAACTGTCCATGGACCTATCCCTTTAATTGATAATAATTTTTTGGCGATTTCTTTATCCGTTAGTTTATTAAAATCAATGAGGTTATTGTTTTCAATAAAAAATTCTGATAAATTATTTATATATGAAATTTTTTGTCTTGAAAGCCCAATTTCTTTTAAATCTTTTATAGATAATTTTAAACATTCCTTTGCATTAGGTGAATTTTGCTTAAATAATGANATAAACCGATGATAAATTATTTTTGCAACTTTTCCACTAAGNTGTTGATAAATAATTGATTTTGATAGTGCATCAAAATAATTATCATTTTTNTTAAACGTAGGAATAGGATTTTTATCAATTAGAATTTGAAATTCTTTAATTTTAGATAGATGATTTATTGCTTTTTCAATAGTTGTTTTATTCATGCTTTATGAAATTTTTATATTTTAACAAGCCATAAAATCCAAAGCCGAATAAAACTTCAAAAACAATAAAAGCAAAAAGATTAAACGCTGCTCCGTCTGTAAATCCATAGCTATGAAGGCCTACGCTTAATAAATTGACACCAAACCATGCTAAAGCTACGGTTATATTTGCCAANACTAAACCAAGAGCATATCCTTGAGCTTTTACCATACCAGATATTTTTAAATGTATCATCATTAATAACCACATAACAATTAACAATGCACCGTTTTCTTTTGGATCCCAACCCCAAAATCTNCCCCACGATTGGTCGCCCCATATTCCACCTAAAATAGTTCCAAACATTGTAAAAAATAATGCAATAAAAGTCATTGCTAACATATTATTATAAATGGTTTTTAACTGTGATCTATCAGATGGATTAAAAACAGCTTTTATTAAATATAGATGACCAATCAAGCTACATATTACAGTTGCAGCATATCCTACAGTTATAGTTGTAACATGTGTAGCAAGCCAAAAATTGGAATTTAACACTGCTACAAGTACTCCAAGGGTATCACCATCTGCTGCGTATCCAAAAGAAAGATAGTGTAAAATGATTCCAGAGATACTTCCAATGTATAAACTTAAATTATCTTTTTTAATAAACTCTAAAATTATACTAAACAAAACAGCAATTAGTCCCACAAAAATTATTGACTCATATAAAGTGGATACAGGGGGTCTTTCAAGTATCGTCATTCTTATAACAATACCAGCTAGATGATATAAAAAACCAATACCAATCATAAGAAAAGGTATAAGTTTAAAATTTTTAGGGAGCTTTTTGAAAATAGAAAGGGTAAATAACGAAATTAATGAGATAATATAAAATATTAAGCTCCATAAAAATAAATTAGATTGATTATAATTAACTTCACGAACAAGAATATTTGGTTTAACATCGGTTAAAGTTTGGAGAATATTTTTATATTCTAAAAGGTTAGAATTTTTTGTGTTATTGTTATCATTAAAAATTTGTTCTAATAAAATTAATAATCTAGAATATTCACTATTTGTAGATCCGACTGTTTTAATTTGATCAATAATATTCCATGGAGAACTCCACTCATTTAATCCAGGTATAATTTTTAGCGTATTAGAACTATTAAGTTTACCAGAATGATTACGTATAAAAAGTTCATTTTCAAAAATTGCAATAGCATCCATTATATTTTTTAATTCAAATAAAGTTAATTCATCTTCAACGTTTTCATCAATTGATTGCATAATTTTTTGTAGTTTATGATGAATTTGAATTTGATTTCTTAAATAATATGAATAGCTAATTTTATCATTTACAGCAACACCAAAAGCTTCTGCAATCAAAGGATTTGATATTTTTACAATTGGAATGACGCACGATGCGCTGTTAAATAAATCTATAAATAATTTATGTTTAACATTTAAATCTAAAATTTGTTTTTCAACTAGAGTCAAAAACTTTTTATCTGTTTTTGCAATTCTTTCAATTAATTCAACATTATTTTCTTCACTTAAACCTGCATTTATTTGATTAAAGCTATATAGTAATTTTTCTGTTTTATCTAAATTTAAAGCATTGACAACATCAGGATTTTGAATTTTAAATATGGATTGATTTAAACTTGATTGTTCTTGTCTTAATATCGCATAAAGCCAATCAATCGCACTGATTTCATATTTTTTTTGATCGTAAATAGTAAGAGTAGTTTTTCCATAAATTTTAAGCAATTGATTTCTTGCAAAGGAATCAAGAGGCTTAACTCGACCTTCTTCTTGAATCGGCAGATGTAAAAAATTAAATGTTTCTGACTTAATAGGGCATAATAGTAAAACTAAAGATATGTATAAATATTTAATCATTTTTTAATAACCCTGGTATTCTAATAATCATCTGTAAAAGAACTCCAATGCACATAATAATACTGGAAATATATGGAAATAATCTTCCATAATTTTGAACTACTGCTAAAACGGTTGCTTCCCTTCCATCACCTAATTCTGCATAAGACGCTTGATATAGTGTATAACCTTTATGTCTTAAAGGTGCATTCATTTCTATTAATACTCTACGAGAAGTTTCATTTTCATTTAAAAATACTTTCGAGCTAAAACTTTTTGCTATTTGTGTGCCAGGATGCATGACTTTATTAAAATCTAACAACTCAATTTCAAAAGGTAGATATGTTCTAACAGGCCTTAATAACAAAGCATAATCCATATTATTTATTGTAATAATTTCGGGCCTTCTTTGCTCCAATTGATATATATAGTATCCATTTATATTTTCATCTTCTGAGATAATTTTATATGTAACCCCTGATATGTTTTTATTCATTTCAGTATCTGGATACTTTTCTCTTAGTTCTAAATTTATTGCATCACCTCGCAAAGGTGATAAAGAATCATCTACTCTTTTTTCTAATTTTGAGTTTAAATAAAAATCAATTATTTCAATTTTGAAAGGTAGTTTATGATATGATAAAAATTGTTCCTCTTTTAACAATTGCTCATTAAAATTAATTACTTCAATACTATCCTTATATTCATCTAAGTTTAAAACTGTAAACTCTTTATAATAAAAGCTATGCATATAATCTGATTTTTCATTTTCTATGATAACCATATTTCCTTCAACACTAAATACATTTGTTATTGCTGAACCAATTAATAATATTAATGCTCCAGCATGAACTGTTAGTATACCAATTTTATTTTTTCTCCATGAATTGGGTTTTAGAAAAAAAGAAAATAAATTGATTGATAAAATACTCATAGTTAATAATCCACCAGGAAGCGGAATGTTGTAAAACCATAAAATTATACTAGTAAAATATTTTTTCTGTGATGCAAATAGTCCAATATCTTTTTGTTCAATGGTTCCAAAAAAAACTAATACCATTAACCATATAATTGTAAAAACAAAAATTTTTGGATTAGAAATTATCTTTATTATCTTATTCATAACTATTTAATTAATACGCAAAAAATATGCCAATTCACGATTTANATAGCACAATGACATTATGGCTTAATTTGATTTATGTATTGATTTACAAAACAATTCAAACTCATACTTTAAATCAGATAAAGTATCACTAGATCCCATCATTTTAACAAAAATAGTTTCTATAATGGAATTTGAATTATCGTAATACGGTAATATAGCTGCAATCATAGCTTGATTATTNTTTTCATTATACAAATCAAAAATATAATATTCACCTAGCATACTTGATTGTGTTGATGATTCATTCATTAATTGATTCAAATCTAATGGAGTTAGATTAATTTGTCTTCTCCATCTATTTACATTAGATTCAATGCCACCAGCATCTCCAGGAAATACTGTAATTGACAAATCAATTATCTCACCATTTGGAGCATTGACATCATAACTTGCTAATCTAAAATCTGTAGCTCTTTTTTCTATCCAATTATTTGGAGCTGTCCAGCTCAAACTTGAGTTATTACTATTATTTTGTTTAGAAATTAATGAATCAGTTTTTTTTACTTTATAAACTGTAACAGATTTTTCATTATTGCATGAATAGAAAATTAAAACTATAAAAATATATGTCAGATGATATGCTGTAATCTTCACTTAATTATTCAAAATACTCCCAACGTACATCACGCAGAAAATATTTAATCTCTTTATCCGTATCAATATTAATAACCACATAAAACTCAGCAAAGTCACCAGGATTAATTGCTGCATCAGAGATAATACCTGAATTATAAATATGTTTTGTACCAGAAACAAATGCAGAATCAGTTGAAATAAGATTTGAATTTTCATCATGAAGAGTATAAATCACTCTAGCAAAGTCAGCTCTTTTAAGTCCATTATTTTTTATAGCACCTTTATATGCTCTTTTTGATTGATAGACTTCCTCAATGGCGTCACCAACAAATTCTAAATTAGCCAATGGGGGCAATATATCCTCTGTGCTAATAACTTCATCTTTATTTATTTGTAGTTGTCCAATTTGTGTTTCAACAATTAACTGGTCAACATTTTCATAAATTATTACACCTTGAATAGTAGTNCCATTAGAAAGTTGTATTTCATGTTTAATNCCTGGATTTTTTAATAGTTTTAAAACTTCAGTATTAAAATTTGGGGTAGCAATTTGAGATTGATATTGAATCACTTGCTCTTTCAAAAGTGCAATTTCAGATTCAATTTCTTCAAGCTTAGGGTCAACAGTATAAAATGGTTTTGTATCTTCATTAAACAAAGAAACATTTTTAATTTTATCAGTTGGTACAGATTTATTAATATTAGAATCTTCACCATTTTTTTTCTTAGAACTTGAACAAGCACTCAAGCTAAATGTTAATATTAAAGACAATAATATATTTAAAATTATTTTCATTTTTCTAATTCAATTTGATTATTCATAGCTTTAAATGAAGCTTGTCTTAAAATAGATTCATAATCTGACATCACATCCATTGAAAGTATCAGTTCAACAATATGATCATAAAAAACATAGTTTTTAGAATCATTTAAAAGCACAATTACTTTATCAATAACTGATGGATCTCCGAAGTTAGCTAAAGATTTAATTGCTTTTATTCTTATATGATATGGTAAGTGTTCAGTCAAAGCAACTTCTATAATCACAGGTTTTAACTCCACATTATTTTGCTCACTCATAATATCCATTAATCTTATAAGCATACTATAATATTGTTGTTTGCCAATTTGGTAGGATTCAAGTAAAGCCAAAATCATTTGTTGATTATCAAGATC
>NZRW01000004.1 GCA_002701185.1 Fidelibacterota bacterium | reverse complement strand
ATCTTCAAGTTTATTATCAGATAAAATAAATTCTATTTCCATTGAATCAATGTAATACATTGAGTCATTTTCTATTTTATATGGAAAAATATCAATATATAAAGATGAACAACCTCTATAATTAAAAATTTCACTTATACTAACCAAATTTTGTTTATAAAAATTAGAAAATTTTTGATCTATTTTGACCCATTTTATATTTTTGATAGTATAATTTAAATGGTCTTCATTTGTAATAGCTAATTTTATACGATAAATATCATAAGTAATTTCATTAATTAAAATTGTAGAGTTGGCTTTTTCATTTTTGAAATGATTATTAGAATAATTAAAATTATTTCCTTCAATTTTAAAGTTAATTGTATAAGTAAATGTAATTGATACTAAAAAATTAATTAAAAATAATCTGATTGCCATATTTATTGCCTTTTTAAAAAAAAAGAATTATACTAAATTTAACCTGTAAAATATGTTTAATGTTCCAATATTTGATTAAAATGACCTTTGATATAAATATAATAAAAAAATACTACGAAAACTTACCACAAAAAATTGGTCAGTTAAGAACTATATTAAATAGACCTCTTACTTTATCAGAAAAAATTCTTTATTCTCATTTAAATACTGATGTTATGGATGATTATAAAAGAGGCGAGGATTATGCAGATTTTAATCCTGATAGAGTTGCAATGCAAGATGCAACAGCACAAATGGCACTTTTACAATTTATTATGGCTAATAAAAGTAAGGTGGCTGTTCCATCAACCGTTCATGCAGATCATCTTATTCAAGCAAAAGTTGAATCTCAATTTGATTTAAAAAATGCATTAGATATAAACTCCGAAGTTTTTGATTTTTTATCTTCAGTTTCAGATAAGTATGGTATTGGTTTTTGGAAGCCTGGTGCAGGAATAATTCATCAAGTCATATTAGAAAATTATGCTTTTCCAGGTGGCATGATGATAGGAACTGATTCTCATACTGTAAATGCAGGTGGCTTAGGAATGGTAGCAATTGGTGTAGGAGGAGCTGATGCCGTTGATGTTATGGTAGGAATGCCTTGGGAACTTAAATTTCCTAAATTAATTGGAGTTGAATTGAAGGGNAAACTAAATGGATGGTGCTCTCCTAAAGATATCATTTTAAAATTAGCTGGTATATTAACAGTTAAAGGNGGNACTGGGCATATAATTGAATATTTTGGNGATGGAGCAGTTAATTTGTCATGTACTGGTAAAGGGACAATATGTAATATGGGTGCAGAAGTTGGTGCTACAACTTCAACATTTGGTTATGATGAATCAATGAAAAGATATTTATCGTCNACAGGAAGAAAAGATGTTGCAAATATGGCNGATCAAATTGCNGAGCATTTAACTGGAGATGTTGATGTCTACAATAATCCTGAAAAATATTTTGANCAAGTTATCACCATTGATTTAGATGAATTAGAACCTTATATCAATGGACCTTTTACACCTGATAAAGCAACACCAATTTCTAAAATGAAAGATGAAGTTGTTAAAAATGATTGGCCACAAAAAGTTGAAGTAGGTTTAATTGGATCTTGTACAAATTCATCATACGAAGATATTTCCAGAGCATCATCAATTGCTAAACAAGCTTTAGATAACAAAATCATTGCTAAATCAAAGTATACTATNACTCCTGGATCTGAACAAGTACGGTTTACAATTGAAAGAGATGGTTTAATTGATATTTTTAACAAAATAGGAGCAAGCGTGTTTTCTAATGCTTGTGGTCCCTGTATNGGACAGTGGGATAGAGAAGGTGCTGAAAAAGGCGAAAAAAATACTATTATACATTCATTTAATAGAAACTTTGCTAAAAGAGCAGATGGAAATCCACAAACATNTGCTTTTGTAGCTTCACCTGAAATAGTNACAGCTATTGCNCTGGCAGGTGATTTGACATTTAATCCTCTAACTGATTATCTTAAAAATGAACATGGAGAAGAAATTAAATTGAGCTCTCCAAAAGGATTTGAATTACCTCCTAATGGTTTTGATGTAGAGGATGAAGGTTTTCAGGCTCCTAATGAAGATAGCAAAGATATTCAAATTGTTGTAGACCCAAAATCAGATAGATTACAATTATTGAAACCATTTGAGAAATGGAACAATAAAGATCTAACAGATTTAAAACTACTTATTAAAGCAAAAGGCAAATGTACTACAGACCACATTTCAATGGCTGGACCATGGTTAAAGTTCAGAGGTCATCTTGATAATATTTCTAATAATCTTTTATTAGGAGCTACAAATGCTTTCAACGATAGAGTTAATTTAGTTAAAAATCAAATAACAAACGAATATGATGAAACGCCAAAAGTTGCTCGATATTATAAAAACAATAATATTTCTAGTATTGTGATTGGTGATGAAAATTATGGAGAGGGATCCTCTAGAGAGCATGCAGCAATGGAGCCAAGATTTATGAAAGTTAAAGCTGTAATTGTTAAATCTTTTGCTAGAATTCATGAAACNAATCTTAAAAAACAAGGTATACTAGCTCTTACTTTTAGTGATAAATCTGATTATGATAAAATTATGGAAGATGATACTTTCAATATTGTAAACTTAAATCAATTTAAACCACACCAAAATTTAAAATGTGAAATTCATCATAAAGATGGCTCAAAAGATATAATTGAATTGAAGCATACATATAATACAAACCAGATTGAATGGTTTAAGGCTGGTAGTGCTTTAAATCTCATAGCACAAAATGAATAAGCCNATTGCAATTATAACAGGAGCATCAACTGGAATAGGGCGAAGTCTAGCAATTAAATTTTCATCAAAATATTTAGTTTATTTAATATCGCGAAATCAACAAAACCTAATTCAAACTAAAGAGCTTATTGAAGCTAATAATGGTGAATGTAAAATTATAATATCTGATATTTCAAAATCTGATTCTATTGATGAAATATATTCACAAATAGAAAATAAAGATAAAATAGATTTATTAATCAATAATGCAGGAATAGGAATTTTTAAAAATATATCAGAAACCACCATTGATGACTGGAATAATACAATTAATACAAATTTAACAGGTTCATTCTTAATGACTAAAATGATTATTGATCAACTTAAGTTAAATAAAAGTGGAAAAATTGTATTTATTAGTTCGGTTGCTGGATTACAACCATATAAAAATTCAACAGCTTATGTTTCATCAAAATANGCAATNAGAGGATTTGCATCATCATTAAGAGAAGAATTAAGAGAGCATAATATAAAAGTAATTACAGTTTTTCCTGGNGCTGTAAACACTCCTATATGGAATGATAAAAATATGGATGAATTAAGAGATGGTATGATGAAAGCTGATGATTTAAGTGATACTATTTATTATGCTGTAAATTCACCTAATAATTGTGTTACAGAAGAAATAACCATTCGTAGAACTGCAGGTGACTTTTAGAAAATTTACGGGCAAGAATAATAACTACTATTTATTTCTTTCTAATATTTTTCTTTTTTGTGAAGCAGCCCAACAGCAAATCATACAATCATTGAGGTCATGATGTCTAGCTTGACAATGCTCTCTTCCAAAAAAAATTATTTGTAAATGACGTTTATTCCAAAGTTCTTTTTTCCAAAGTTTCTTTAAATCTCTTTCAGTCATTTCTACATTTTTAGCTTTTGATAGCCCCCATCTTGATGCAAGCCTATGTATATGAGTATCAATTGGAAAAGCAGGGATTCCATACCATTGAGACATAACTACACTTGCTGTTTTATGTCCTACACCAGCTAAACTTTCAAGATAATCCCAATCACCTCTCATACCTCCACCATCAATTAATTGTTTTGCCATCTTCTTAAGATTTTTAGCTTTTGTTGGAGCTAAACCTATTTCTTTAATTAAGTCTTGAATAAAATTAACTTCTAATTTATTCATTTGTTCTGGGGTTGAAGCATAACTAAACAAGTTAGGTGTAACTTGATTTACTTTTTTATCAGTTGTTTGAGCAGATAACATTACAGCTACAAGCAAAGTGTATGAACTTGAGTGATCTAAGGGTATTGGAGTTTCTGGGTATAAATTATCTAAGATTATTCCTATTTTTTTTGCCTTATCTATACGTTTCACAATTAACTCTTATTAATAATATTATTAATTTCTGTTGATGTTTGATGTAATTGATCAGTTAATTTTTTATGTAAATTTTTAGGCATATCTAATCTTTTTTGCTCTTTTAGATTTAAATTTTCAATAAGCTTTATGATTCCCAATGGTTCTTTAGTTATTTTAGATCTTAATTTTCCTAAAAATATTGAATTTTTCTTTAAAAAATCTCTTACAAACTTATTTTTATAAATTTTATTTTTATTTACAATTTTAAATTCATCAATTTTAAAACTTGAATCAATATTTAAGAAATCTAAGATTTCTTTATATATCNTGCTTGGATTTTCTTTAATATCTTTTAATCTAATAAATTTAATATTTTCAATTCCAAATAAACTGATATAAGATTTTATATTATTTGGCACTGATAAAATATTTGTTATATAATATAACTTATTAACTACAGTAGTTTGATTTGGTATATTGTTTCCATTTAATCTACTTTCTTCTAGCTCCAATGCCTTAGAAAAATCTTCAACAATTTCATCACCACTAAATACAAACTGAGAGTGTAGTGAATGAACTAAATCAACTAAATCTCTTAACATGATAATTATTTTTGCATTTGGATTATAATTATATATCTCTTTAGCTGCTTTTTTTGAAAAAAGGTAAAAGGTAGAGGCTTCACCTATGATTTTCTTATTAGTGTTAAATAAGTTTTCATAATCTTTTAAAGTTAAATCATAAGCATCATTTTTTCTTTTTAAATCACTACCAAAAAAATGTGGCTCTTTAAAATTTGGGAAATATATGTCAGGATGCTTTTTCAAATATTGGTATAAAAATGTTGTTCCACATTTAGGTGCACCCACAATAAATAAATTTGGTTTTTTCTTCATCTTATTCCTAAAATAATTCTTTTAGGGTATTTAAAAATTAATTTTAATAATGAATTAATTTTTAGAAAAAATTTAGTTAAACTAAAATTTCCACCATAACTTGCTGATACATAATGCCATAATTTAGCATTTGATATATAATAACAATCCATACCGAGGTTTTGTGCTCTTATTGATAAATCAACATCTTCTCCATACATATTAAATTTTTCGTCAAAACCATTTAATTTTAGAAAATTCTTTTTTGAAATAAATAAGCAGCATCCTGTTATATAATCTGTAATACAATCATTATCAAACTTGGAATTATCCTTTTTTCTAATTCCATTATGTGATACAAATAAATTAAGCAAACCAAATTTTCCACCTGCATACCATATCTTATTTTTATCATTAAAATATAAAATTTTTGCTCCCATTATACAATTATCACCATATTNNTTTAGAGCATGCAAAAATGAGTTTAAAATATTTTTATCACAAATAGTATCATTATTTAACAATAACAAAAACTCAGANTCATCATTTTTAAGTTCAAAAATAGCTTTATTATATCCCTTTGCATATTTATAATTATATTTATGCGAAATTATATNTACTTTTTCTTNATTAATTTTATCTAATGAATCATCATCTGAATTATTATCAATAACAGTAATTTTATAGTTTGAATATGNATTTTTATTGATTGACCTTATCAGATCAATTAAATATTTTGATCCATTCCAATTTAAAATCAATATATTTATTTTAGGATTCATCTATTAGTTCCCATATACCTGAAATATAATAATCCCAAGAAAATTTGTCTTTATTTAACTCAATAAATTTTGGCATATCAATTTTATCATTTGAATTGAAAAAATCATTTATTTTTTTACTAAGTGAACTAATTGAATTAAATTTAACCACATAACCAGATTTTCCATCAACAATATACTCAGGCAAGCCTCCTACATCATTAGCTATTACTGGTAAGTTNTAATTCCAAGCTTGCGATATAATCCCACTTTGAGAGGCAGATTTGTATGGTAAAATTAATAAGTCAGACATTGTCATTAACCTTTCAATTTCTTGATTTGAAAGAAATTTACTAATCCAAATAACTCTATTTTTAATATCATGCTCATTAATAATTAACTTATATTTATCTAAACTTTCATATGCTTCACCAGCTATGATTAGCCTACTATCTTTATTTTCTTTAAGGAAATTTTTGGTTCCATTTAATAAGTTGTCTATACCTTTATAAGGTCGAATTAATCCAACAAATAACATAATTTTATCTTTTGGTGAATATCCATTTTCATACCTAAGCTTAATTTTATCATGTTTTTTATCAACACTATCATTAATTGGTAAATACCTGACTATACTTTTATAACTTTTTTTGAATTGATCTAATTCTTTTTCAACAAAAGATGACATAAAAATAAATTTTTCAAATGAACTAGTATAAAATTTAATTAATTTTTTATCTATCCAGCTTTGCTCATGAGGTTTAATATTATGACAAATTGAAAATATTTTTTGCATACCTATCTTACTTTTTATTAACCTAGCAATACAAGCTAAAGAAAATCCAACGAATGGATTCCAAAAAGAAAAAATCACTATATCTGGATTAAATTTTTTTATCTTGTTAGCAGTTTTTATCCAACTTATAGGATTTATAGTATTAATTAAATAATGAGTATTATTTAATTTTTGATTATTAGAAAACTTTTGTGATTTTCCTGGAAAAAATATTTTTGGATATAAATAACTAAAAGAAAATATTTCTACTTTGTGATTTTTAGATAATTTATGATACAGACTTTCATTATGATCTGAAATACCTCCCCTAAATGGCGGTGAAGTACTAACTAAAGCAATTTTCATTTTTTAGAAATTATCTTTTTTACTTTATTNACTTTGTTTCTGCTNGAGTTAACTATTAACTCTCCAATTAAACCAATTGATAATGATTGTATTCCAACAAGAATTAACAATATTGCTAGAAAAAATAATGGTCTATTTGCAATATATGTTCCTTGAAACCAAAAATAAGTAAGATAAATATTAATTAGTAAACCAATTGAGCTTAAAATTAAACCAAATGTACCAAAAAAGTACATTGGTCTATTAAAATATTTTCTTAAAAAGTTTATTGTTAAAAAATCAAATATACCGTGAAGAAATCTTGATTTNCCATATTTTGTTTTACCATGCTCTCTAGGTCTATGATTTACAGTACATTCTGTAACCTTATATCCATTATTATGTAGTAAAAGAGGTATGTATCTATGTAATCCACCATATATATTTAAGTTTTTTATGACATTACTTTTATAAACTTTAATTCCACAATTAAAATCATGTAATTTTAATCCAGAAAAAAAACTTATAAACGTATTAAAGAAATATGAAGGAATGGTTTTAGATAAAGGATCTTTCCTATTTTTTTTCCAACCAGAAACACAATCCCAACCCTCATCTAAAATATTTATTAAATTTTCAATCTCATTTGGATCATCTTGCAAATCACCATCCATAGTGATAATATAATCATATTTAGCAATATTAAATCCTTCTTGTAAAGCGTCTGATTTACCATAATTTCTATTCAATTGAACTAGCACAATATTATTATCAATTGCTATTAAATTATTAATGTTAGTTAAGGTTGAATCAGTGCTACCATCATCTATAAATATTATCTCATATCTGTCTGAAATATTTGATAAAGAATTAACTATTTCTCTATACAATGGCTCAATAGATGACTCTTCATTAAAAATTGGGATGATAATTGATATGTTTTTAAGCATAAATTAAAAATTGTAAATTTAAACTAAATTAAACTAGTTATAAAAAAAAACATAAACAATTATTTAAAGCGAAATTATAAAAAATAATTACTTTGAAAACAATTCCTTGGCAAATTGATCTGGAGTTTTACCATCAGGAACTGTATACATTCTCTCTTTAAATTTGATGTTACCTGTTTTTTCAGGGTCAAGGGCGTGAACAACTTTAATTTTAACTAAATTTTTTCCGCCTTTTTTTAACTTATCTTCAAATGTTTGTTTTTTAGCCATAAAATCCTCTTTCTGAGCGGTAAATCTACGAAAATACTATATAAAAACTAAAGGAAAATTTTATTTAGTCGATTTAGAACTATTAACTCTAGTAATTTCGAAATCTTCATTTTTTAGTGAATCAATTTTTGTATCAATTAAATTTTGTTCAGATTTAGATTGAGTAGCAAGATAATCACTATCTTTAGTACCATAATTAACTGCTATGAAAAACAAAATAATAAAAGAAAATACAAATGGTANAGCNGTTTTAAANTCTGAAATCCACCAAAATTGATTTTCATNNTTATTATTAATTTTAGAATCAAGATTAGTTAGAAAATCTTTAGATGTATCTATTTTAGGAAGATTTTGATAAAGTGATATATTATTTTTTATATCTTTAACTTTTTTTAAAAATTCTTTATTTGAATTCATATATTTTTCAAAAGAAGCTGTTTCATCTTTATTTAAATCATCTTCAATATATCTAGATATTAAATCATCATAATTATTAATCATTTTATAAAACCTTTTTACTATTTAAACATTCATATAATTTTAATCTAGCTCTATTTATTCTAGATTTTACTGTTCCAAGTGGAAGCTCAATAATTATACTGATTTCATCATAAGAAAGTTCCTGAATATCTCTTAAAATAATTATTGTTCTAAAATCTAATGGTAATTTAGATAAACAATCTTTTAAATCATTTTTTAAACTTTTATTAATAATTTCATTATCAGCTTCATTTGAAAAATCTGGAACTACTAATTCATCTTCAGAATATATTAACTCGCTGTTTGAATAAGTTTTTCTGCGTTTAGTTTTCCTTAACTCAGTTTTTGCAAAATTACCAGCAATTGTATATATCCAAGTTGAAAACTTAGCAATGTTTTTATATGAATTTTTGTGAGTATATAGCTTTAAAAAGGTGTCTTGAAGAAGATCTTCTGCTAAATCTATATCATGAACAAATTGATAAATATAATTTAAAAGCTTATCTTTATATCTAAAAACTAAATGATTATAAGAAGTAATATCACCTTCTTGAAAATCCCTTATTAATTCTTCATCAGTTTTATCTATCATAATAACTTGTGCAAATATTATTAAATAAACATTTCATTCTATTATCTATGTTTATGCTTATATTTTTAGAATAGTAATCTATATCATTTATTCCAACTAAAATATTTTCGACTTCATTTTTAGAAATTTTTTTAGAATATGAAAACATTTTTGATTTTATAATTTTATTTATAGTGTAATTGTAATTTAAACCTGAGTCATTTCCATAAAATTTTTGTAAGTATAAAGCCTTATAAAAATTATATAAATAAATTAATATTAAATTCTGTGAACTTCCATTTGATAAAAGCGATCTATAAACTTCAATAGATTTTAATAAATCTTTTTTTCCTACACTATCTTGTAAATTCCATAAATGATATGTTCTATTAGTATTAGAATTACTTTTTGATAAACTATCAATTTTTATATAATTCATAACATTAGATATATTGCTACCAAAATGTTCAATGTATTTAGGTATCTCATTTATCTCGATTTTTATATTTTCTTGATTTAAAAAAAATTTAACCCATTCATACATTTTGCTTTCAAAAGGTGTTCGTACATCAATAGAAGTTGAATGCTTTATAAGAGATTCAATAAATTTATTTTTATTATCATAATTATTTTTAACAAAAATAATACAATGATTATGATTATTTTTATTTATTAATTCAATTAACTCATTTTTAGCTTTAACTGAAAATTTATTTATGTTTTTGATAATAATTGTTTTTCTTGAATCAAAAAGGGATGTATTAGAAATCTCGTTAAAAATATTTTCTTGATTATCGTAACCTAAATGAAATAAATAGGTTTGTGAGTCAGGTATATTTTTCTTAATCATACTAATAAAAAAATCCTGCATATATATATCATTGCCATACAAAAAATATGAATTAGAAATATTGTTCATTCTTAAATTTTTAACAGCCTGACCTAATGAAATTAACTTATTCACAAATCAACTCAATTTAAATAATTAATAATTAATGCTATTGAAAAACAGTAAATCGAAAACATCCAATATTTTTTGTTTGATAAAAGAATATTAGATAAATAAATTGCAAACCAACCAAATATAAATGATACAAAAACTCCTAAAAATGAAATTATACTTAAAGAAAAATCGCCGTTTAATAATGCAGCTCCTAAAATTAAAGGAATTGCTATAATAAATGAAAATTTTATAGCATCTTCTTTATTAACACCCAAAATCAATAAAGTAGAAATTGTTATTCCAGATCTTGATATACCTGGAAATAATGCTAATATTTGAAATATACCCATAATTAAAACTATATAAATGTTTAATTCTTTTTTACCATTAAAAAATTTTGTTAAAAATAATGCAATTGTTGTTATTAGAAAGGTGTAAGGCAAGTAAGTAATATCATTAAAATTTCTTTCTATACTATCTTTAAAAATTAAACCAAATATACTTATTGGTAAACAAGCTATTAAAACTAATATAGCGTTGTTAAAGTTTTCTTTACTAGGTTTTAACATTTTTTTTATATCATTATAATAATAAATTAAAATCGAAAAAACTGTTCCCAAGTGTAGCATTATTTCAAAACTAAAATCTTGAATATCATAATTAAAATAATCTTTAATCATTATTAAATGTCCAGAACTGCTAATTGGCAAGAATTCTGTCAGGCCTTGAATGATTCCAGATAACATAACATAAAGAAAGTCATTTTCCATTAACCTATTACTCCTATCATACGCTTGGATTTATGGCCATCTCTTCTAAAACTCTCACACTGTTTGTTCTCATATGTACAAATTTTTGAAACAATAATGTTTTCATTTAAAATTCCTTTTGAAATACAATCAAAAATAATTTCTTTTTCTAAGCTTAAAAACCATTTTTTCAATTTTTTATCTTTAGTAAAAAAGGAAAAATATTTTGCAACATCCCAATCTACTTCATAGCAACAGCTTCTAATATGGGGCCCAATAAAGACTTGTATATTTTTAAAATTTGAAGACCCCTTTTTTTTAAATATTTCCAATGCATTCAAAATTATATGATTTTTTGTACCTCTCCAGCCAGAATGAATCAATCCATAAAAATTATTTTTTGAATCATATAAATAAATTGGAACA
>NZRW01000003.1 GCA_002701185.1 Fidelibacterota bacterium | reverse complement strand
ATCATTTGAAAATATTGAATTAGAAGATAAAGTTTTTTACACGTATTCTGATGATACGGAGCGTCAAACCACGAATTTTCGTTTAGGATTTGATTATTATCTTTTAGATAATATGACTATCACCAATGAAATTAAATACTCTGTTCCAGAAAAATTGTCTATTACGAATCAGCAATATACTGAACCTAACAATTATGAGGAGGAATCTAGGGAGCAAAAAAGTGACAATAATTATGATTTATCTTATTTGTTTGAATTTGATAGAGAGTTTAAAGACCCTGACCAATCATTAGATTTTTCAATAAATATTGATACTGATATTGATGAAGAAACGAAAGACTTATTGATTGATGATATTACAGTAAATAGCTCTGAATTCACAGAAGACTATTTAGGTATTGAAATAGATTTGGCATACAAACAACCTATNGGCGAAAAACTAAAGTTTGAAGTTGGTTATCAAGGTCAGATTCAAGATAATCCAAATACATTGACATTTGATGCTGATATTATAGATGANAGCTTAGAGGNTAATATTACAAATGAATCAAATTTAAAAAGANATATTCATGCCTTTTTCTTTGAATTTGAAAATGACTTTAATGATAAATTTAGTATTAAACCAAGTTTTAGATTAGANTCTGTTAATAGAAAAGTAACTTTTGATTCTAATTTTGATGATGACACAGATTATGAAGATTCTGTATTAGACAACTTAATTAGATCATCACAAAATGAATCTTATAATTTGGATAATTATGAATTTTATCCGTTTCTTAATTTTACTTACAATATTACTAAAAATGAAAACATACAATTTGGATTTGGTAAAAGAGTAAATAGGCCATCAGGATGGAATACAAGGCCCTTTCCTAACAACATTTACAATGAAGATTTTGTATTTGTTGGTAATCCAAACTTAAAGCCTGAGTACTCAACGCAATATGATATTAACTANTCAAGACCAATCCCTATGGGATTTGCTTCATTAAATTTATTTTATCATGAAATTTCTAATAAACATGAATGGTATGATGATGATAGCTATCCTTCCGGAGATATTTTGACATTTAAAAATGTTGAAAATGCATGGAGTAAAGGTTTTAGTATTTTTACAATGATAATGGGACAAACTATTGGTGGTGGCTACACATTAACTGACCAATCTGATTCTGATAATCCAGATGATTATGAATTAAATGAACAAAGTGAAAGACTTAATATGTATGGAAGAATTAAGTTTCCAGAAAAATATATTAAAGTTTTTGATTTTGAATTTGGTTTTTATTGGATGAAAATGATTTTACCTAGTGGTGATTTATTTGGAAACAAGGGAACAATATGGGGTGATCTTGGCATTTCAAAAAAGTTTTTAGATAAAAAATTAACTGTTTCATTAGCAATTGATAATATATTTGATAGCGGTGGTTTTGAAATGCAGAGAACCAAACCTATTTCATACATACCAGATTTAGATCAAGATGGTTATCAGGATTATAGTTTTGCCAGAGAATATTCTGATGTAAATAATACTCGAAATGGAAGAACATTAAAAATCACATTTAAATATCAAATCGGTAAAAAATCTGATGATAAAAAAGGTCGCTATGGTGGTGGAGGATCTAATGGTGGCGGTATGATGGATATGGGCTATTAGTAGCCATATTTTAGCATGTCAGTAAATCATTTTATTTTGTTCTTTATAGATAAAAAGATAAAGCTGTTATTNTTTATCATATTATTATTTAACGTTTTGGTTGCTCAACCTATACAAAATGATAAAGCATCTCGTTCAATTTCTGAAACAGGCGTTATTTCAGGTGCTGTTTTTAACAGTGATACTGGNTCTCCCATTGAATATGCGTCTATTACATTATTTAAAAAAGAATCTAATGAAATCATTGAAGGCCAATTAACAGATGAGTTAGGTTTTTTTGTATTTCAAGAAATAAGAAAAGGAAAATATTTTGTAGAAATTAATTTTATGGGAGTTCAGCCATGGGTAAGTGGTGAAATTAATATTTCTAAAAAAAATAATCGAATAGATATTGGTAGAATAGAATTACAAAATAAATTCATTGAAGCTGCCTCTGTTGATATTAAAGAAAAAAAAGAAATCTATGAATTTGAAACAGATAGGATAGTATATAATCCTGAAAANGATATTATTGCATCTTCTGGTTCAGCGGAAGATATATTAGAGAATACACCAATGGTAACTGTAGATCAAGATGGTGAGGTACAGCTAAGAGGAAAATCAAATGTAAATATATTAGTAGATGGAAGAAAAAATAGAGTAGATCTTGTTAATATATCTGGAGATCAAATTGAAAAAGTAGAAGTAATCACATCACCCTCAGCTAAGTATGATCCTGAAGGAATGGCTGGNATTATCAATATCATTCTCAAAAAAGGTTCAACAGATGGTTTTACTGGAAACATTAAATTAGATGGTGGTCATACTCAGTATCATAGCATGGACGCAATACATAGTTTGAATGCATTTGGTAATTATAAAAAGGGGCCTTTAAACTTATTCTCATCCATTGGTTTTAATAATAAGAAAATATATAAATATGGATATCGTAATACAATTACTACTTATATAGATACAGTTCCAACTCGCTTTGGAACAGGACATTTAATTTATGGCCCAAATATAATTGATTCTTCATTTTATAATTATGATAATAATATAGATCGTTCAAGTTCTAATTTTAGATTTGGACTTGATTATTTTTTTAATTTTAATTTATTACTAACATCAGAGTTCAAAATTTCAAGTTTNGAAAAGGTTGATTCTACACTTCAAACATTTATAGCTCCTGAAGGTTTNTCTGAAGGTGTCTTTTCAGAAACAGGAAAAGATANTCATTCTCCATCTTTTGATTTNGAGTATTTATTNACATTAGAAAAACAATATAAGGTTCCAGATCAAGAATTAAAATTTTCTCTATCTTTTGATAAAGGAGAAAATCATGAGGTCAAAAAACTACTCTATAGTAATTATGCAGATACTAAATCTTCTGATTTGAATAATGGTATGGAGATAGATTTCATTTATAAAACTCCTTTTTCATCTAATCAAAAGATAGAGTTTGGTTATGATGGTCAATTGATTGATAATACCAATATTCTAGATTTTGATTCTCAATTTATGAAGTTTTCTTTTGATCATCCAAATACGATTACGATGGTTACTAATACATTTGAATTTAAAAGAGATATTCATGCTTTATTTATAGAGTATGAAAATCAATTAACGGAAAAACTAAGTATAAAACCGAGCTTACGATATGAATATATTGATAAGGAGATTACATTTGCTTCNCCAGTTGGAATAAATCTTTATACTTATAATAGTATATTAAAAGAGATTATTGATAAGGCATATGAAAACTCCCCGTATATTATAAATAGATCAGCATATTATCCCAGCTTACATATACAATATAATTTTTCTAATACTCAGAGCTTAACATTTGGATTTANTAAGAGAGTAGATAGACCTGGTGGTGGAGATGGTGGATCTTGGCAAATTATGCCATTTCCAAAAAATTTATATAATGAACGATTCGTATTTATAGGAAATCCTTATTTGAAACCAGAATATTCAAATCAGTATGAGATTAATTATTCTAGACCTATCCCTATGGGTTTTGCCAATGTAAATATTTTTTATAATGAAGTAAGTAACTTAATTGATTGGTATGATGATGATAGCTATGGCTATTTTGATATATTAACATTTAAAAATGTAGATAATGCTTATACTTCAGGNATTAATTTTTTCACAATGGTTAAGGATCAAACTATAGGAGTAGGATATACCAAAACTAATCAGAAAGATGATAATAATCCAGATGATTATGAATTAAATGAACAAAGTGAACGTTTTAATATTTTTACTAAAATTAAATTACCCGAAGAATATATAAAATTATTTGATTTTGAATTTGATCTTTTTTGGACNAAAACTAAAGTACCAAGCGGTACCATGTTTGGTGATAAAGGGACAGCATGGGCAAATCTTGGTTTTTCTAAAAAACTTATGGACAATAAATTAATACTNTCATTTACAATCGATAATTTNTTTGATAGTGGAGGATTTCAAATGAATAGAACCAAACCGGTNCCTTCATATTTTTATAATACTGGTACTGCCNATGGACAAATTCAAGATTCTATGTTCAGTTATGAACAAGCATATGAATTATCAGATGTATCTAACATGCGTTCAGGAAGAGCTTTTAAACTTACCTTAAAATATCAACTAGGTATCAAATCAGATAATAAGCCAGGTATATTTAGAGGGATTGATTCAGATAATGATGGAATGATGGATATGGGATATTAAAATCCCATTCCAAAGTTGGATTGAACACAATCATCAACTAGTTTTTCAATGTTTTCATAAGTAATTTCATTGATATTTGAAATTTTTTCGACATCATTTTTAACACAGTCACATATCTCTTGCGGATAACCGCTTTGATTTACAAACTCTAAGCAAACAGAATTATCAAATTCAATCTTTTGAGGCTGTGTATTTTGACAGGATGTAAACAATAAAATTATAAATATTAATATATTAATTTTCATAGTACAATAATTTAACAATAAATAATCAAGTATGTTTTAATTTTTTAGGGTAAATAAAATCAATTAACTCACCAGTCAATTCATCTAAAATATTTTCTTGAAAATCAATCACTGCCATTCCACCACTTGGAACATGGTCTATTGTCGCATTTGAAATATAATTGACAAACTGTGTTACACTGGGATTATGACCTACGATCATAAGATTATTAAAGTTAGAAAGATATTTATTAATTACATTTATTACTGTTGTATTATTTGCATCATATAATGATTTTTCATGATACAAATTAATTTTNTTATCTACATTAATTGTCTTATATAATAAATCAGCAGTTTGTGAAGTTCTCAGCGCGCTACTATGCACTATTGAATTTAATTTATAATTTTGGGAAACAAAATGGTCAGCAATTTTTCTTGCATCAATTCTACCTTGNTTACTTAAAGGTCTATCAAAGTCAGAAAGTAACTTATTATCCCATGATGAATCAGCATGCCGTACAACATACAATCTTTTCATATGATTATTTTAGCAAGTTTACAATACTNGAAAATTGATNATTTGGAGTAATTGCTTTAACTATATAAATTCCTGAGCTAAGATTAGATGAAGCATTCCATTTTAGATTATACATCTGATTTGCTTGTGCATAATCGTTGTAAATATTTTCAATTATTTGACCATTAAGATTATATATTGAAACATCAAGTATACCAGACTTTTCAATAATTATATCAATATTTAATTCTGGATTAAATGGATTAGGGTAAGTTTCTAAAAGAGAAAAAGTTATATTGTTATCAATACTTAAAGCATCACAGTTTCCTGAACCTATACTTAAATTGTCAAGTGCATTACCATTAGCATCTGATAAAATTGGAGTATCATCTTCAGGTCCGACATTTTGAACAAATGGTAGACACACATCATTATTAACTGTTCCATCTAAAATTGTTAAAATACCTGTACTTCCAGATGGGATAACATTTCCATCAAGGCTAAATCCTAGAGCTGTATTTCCAGAAGCATAAACATCAAAACCATACTGTTCTGCTATACCTCCGCTACCACCAGTTAATTCAACTCCATTTACATCTAATTGAAAACCCATAAAATCTGACGAAGTAGTAATTAAGATTTCAATTGTCCCATTATTTTGATCTACAGTGCCTAATTCAAATTCAGTAGACGAAAACACCGTTGAGAACATAATTAATGTAGATATAAAGATTATTCCTTTTTTCATATTTAACCTTTCATGTTCCCATGAGGCTATATAACAATAACCTCATGGGAAATTTTGATATTTATTTTATTAATGATACGTTATGGGAAATGCTTTTGCCTTCAAATTCAGCATTTATAACATAGACACCTGCGGCCATGTTATTTGCATCCCATGTAAAATCGTATCTATCTGTATTAACAAAACCACTTGATAATACATCAACTAATTGTCCAGATACATTAAAAACTTTAACAGTAAGATATCCAGAATTTGGAATATCAATACTAAATGATGTACTTGGATTGAATGGGTTAGGATAAGCATTAGTTAATGAAAAATCATTCATCATAAATACCTTAACCTCTTCATTAGAATTAGCTACTATAACATCTGATATTTCAAATTTTGAATTTGTAGTAAATAGTGTTTCACTATTAGGTTCTACAATCAAAACTATAGAGTAAGTTCCATAATTTTTATAATCTGAAACCATACAATCATTAGAAAGATTTAATTCAAAATTTTGATTATGCTTTAATGTTAACTGCACACCACCAATGTATCCATTAGATTTTAAAGTTAACATATTATCACTTATATCTAGTGTAGCTGAATCAGCATCATAAGATCTATTACCTGTAATAGTGCTTACAATTTGAACGATATCTAATACATTTACTATATCATCACCATTCATATCTGCACACTCTAAACCATCTGTTGCACTATCTACAATTGCAGATACAATTTGCACAACATCAAGTACATTTAAAATGCCATCACTATTTACATCACCATTTAATGTACACCCTTCATCTTCACCATCCATATCATGGAAACCAAGATTATCCCATGTATCAATGTCTAGAACGATCCATTCAGAATCTTCTGCATCATCACCAGCTGAGCCTTGCTCACCTGTATCAGGATTATCTAACCATAATGGATTTCCAGAAGTAACCGATGATTTTCTAACTAGGGTATGATCTTTTGTAGCATCTTCAACACCAGCCACATCCCAACCTGCTCCAGGATCTTCACCNACTAGACCAATGACATCTAATACGTTACCTGTAGAAACTTGTGTTAATGCAAAAACATCATCACCATTACTAAGGTAAGTAAATGTTTGGTCACACTCATTTAATATATATTCATCAGCTGATGGGTTACATACCACATATACTTCACCAGGGGCTAAAATTCCATCACCTTCTTCAAATGTTACATTATCTGGATAATCCCATGAACCTGGTTCATCACAACCATTTGAACAACTTGATAATGAATAGGCACTTAAATCAACTACTTCATCATCAGCATTAAATATTTCCAAATATTTGTTGTTACTAGAACCTTCTGCATACTCAGAAAAGAATAAATTAGCAGCCGGTGCACATGAGCTACCATCACCACCACATTCACCACATTCATCTATTTCAGCAGTACAGTTTCCATCACAATCATAGTTTTCTTCTGCGTATTCACAAGCTGCTTCTTCACCAAAATTACAAGCAGTTTCATCTTCACAAATCACCACACCTGTAGTGTGATAACCAACATTATCCCATGTATTTTGATCAAAAACAGACCACTGTGAATCATCTTCACTTGTTCCAGCAGATGCTGCCCAATCATAACCAGTACCACTAGTTACATTTGGTTTTCTTACTATTGTATGATTTGCAGTTGCAGCTGCTACACCAGCTACGTCCCAACCAGAACCTGGATCTGCTTCCCAATCTCCAATACAGTCAAGTATTGTATAATTATCTTCTGAACCAAACACTAAACAATTACCATCATCACCATTACTTAGGTAGGTAAATGTTTGATCGCATTGTGCCTGAATAGTAGCATCAGCATCAGGGTGACATATAACAAAGACATCCCCTGCTTCAACTTCAGCGCCATCATCAAATGTGTTCCAATATTCATATTCACCTGGCACATCAGGAGCATTACCTACTGTTCCCATTGCATAAGCACCAAGACTTACTGTGGCATCACTTGCATTATAAATTTCTAAATATTTATTATTACTTGAACCTTCNGCCCATTCTGAATAAAATAAGTTTGCTATTTCTGCACATGAACTACCATTACCACCACATTCACCACATTCATCAACTACCGCATCACCACCGCAAACGCCATTACAATCTGTATCAACTGTACAGTTTCCATCGCAATCAAAATTTTCTTCTGGGTAAANACATTCACCTGGTTCCATGAAATTACAAGCAGCTTCATCTTCACAATCAAGAACAATGATATCATCTACAATAATNGTTCCTACCATACCTTGTTGTTCATGATTTCCAACACTGCAATAATATTCATATACACCTGGAGTATCAAAAGTAATGCTACCGATAATACATGGAGCTGAACATGCTGGAAGCTCAAATGAACCATCATATGCAACTACATCATGAAAGCCAGCAACATTATCCCATGTTACAGTNTCGCCTACACTGATAGTTAAATTAGTTGGAGAATAATAAAAACCTCCAGCTTCAACTATATATTCATTAGACATAGCATCCATTTCATGAAAACCTAACATTGTCCAATCATTTTGATCTAAAACAATCCACTCACAATCATCAGCATCTGTACCAGCTGATTCTGTCCATGCTCCTTCATTTCCAGCAACAACAGATGATTTTCTTACTAAAGTATGATCTTTGGTTCCATCTGCAACGCCACACACTTCCCAGCCAGCACCTGGATCATCACCTACATCACCTACCATATCAATGATTACACCATCAAGATAAGTTAATGCAAAAACATCATCACCATTACTAAGGTAAGTAAATGTTTGATCACATTCAGCTTGAATAAAAGCATCCGCTGAACCATGACATACAACATAAACATCACCTGCAGCAATAGTAGCACCTTCAAATGTTACATTGTTAGGATAGTCCCACTCACCTTCTACATTACATCCATTTGAACAGCTTGATAAAGATACATCATCTAAGCTAACTGCTTGATCACTTGAGTTATAAATTTCTATATATTTGTTATTACTAGATCCCTCTGCAACTTCAGATATAAATAAAGCTGAAGATATACCAAAGCTGAATAAGAATACTAAAAGTATACGATTTAACATGTTTCCTCCTGTTATTAAAAATCAATTTATCATTAATTTGCATAGATGTGTAAGGGATTCACGAGCAAATTAATTAATACGACATTTAGGTATCGACTGAAAATATGAAATTTTTAGGATATAGAAAAGAATTTTATGAGTGTTTTTTAATAGAAAAGCCAACACTTTTGATTGCAGCAATTATTTCATCATCACTTATTTCATTTCCGTGCACATTAGCTGTTCCTGAATCTAAATCAATATCAACTTTTTCAACTCCATTACAACTTTCTATAGCTTCTGTTGCGGTTTGTTTGCAGTGGTTGCAGGTCATGCCCTGAATTAAATATGAGTTATCAATATTTATATTATCCATAGTATTAGATTTCCTTTTTATTTTACTAAATAAATAATAAAAGATTATTATCAACATTGCAGAAACGGATAAATTTGAGAATATATTCCATAATGAATTATGATGATGGTGATGACCCATATTCATTGGAATAGTATTAGTATCTAAAAATAGATTGATAAGCGAACCAAATAAAATGCTACTAATGAAAATTACACTTACATAACTAATAGCTATTTTTTTACCTAAGGAGTTTAATATGACAGAGATGGTTGCAGCATTAGTTGCTGGACCTGCCATTAAAAAAACAAACGCTGCACCAGGTTCAAGCCCTTTTGCCATTAAAGACATCGCAACTGGAACAGATGCTGTTGCGCACACATAAATAGGAACTGAGGCAATCGCAATAATAAGCATTGCTGATAATCCTGTAAAATTATAACTAGCAAAAAAATCATTTGGAATCAGTATTGCAATTAAACCCGATATTATAATTCCTTTCATAAGAGGTTTAATAATGTCAGCAGGTAAGGTGATAAAAGCATATTTGATTCCATCAACATAAGTTTTTTTTGTCTCAGTTTGATTTTGTTTTACAACTTCTTTTTTTTCATTTTGAGTCAGCTGTTCTCCAATTAAGCCTCCTATAACTCCTGTTATAAGTGCTACAATAGGTCTAATAATTGCAAACTGAAGCCCCATTTGGTTTAAAGTTAGCAAGATACTATCTATTCCTGTTTGTGGAGTTGAAATTAAAAATGATAACGTCGCACCTTTTGATGCACCTCGTTTATGCATGGACGTAGCTACAGGAATGACCCCACATGAACATAAGGGCATTGGTACCCCAAAAAGTGATGCTTTTGAAACAGAGGCAAAGCCTGGT
>NZRW01000002.1 GCA_002701185.1 Fidelibacterota bacterium | reverse complement strand
GCTAATGGTGTTGCTGACCTTGAAGGTCTACCAGGTACATGGTATACAGGTAGTGGTGATGACCTAGTTGTAGACGCTGGTCTATGTCTTGGTGATGTATGGGGTAATGATTTCTCATTCGTATTTGACAACTATGCAACTATGTATACATGGGATACTGAAGGAGATGATATTTATACTCCAGGTTGTGGTTATCATGATGATATGGGATACAATGGTGCAGGAAACGTTGATGGTATAACAGCTGTAAACGGTGTTGACCCTGCAACTTGTTACTTTAATGATGGTGACGGTTCAGCTACAACAACAACTGGTGGTTGTCCAGACGGTACAGTTGATGACTGTTCAGGTGATGGCGACTGTTGTCCAGAATCTTGGATCGGTGACGGTTTTGAAGATTGTGAAGATCAACAGTTTGGTTGTGACCTATCATGTTATAATAACGATGGTAATGACTGTGGTGATGGTCCAGATCCAAATGATGATTTATGGAACTGGTATGACATGGTTGATTGTGAAGATGGTGCAGATGAGTGTTCACGTACATATGAATTTACATATGACTGGTTCTGCTCAGGTAACCCAGGTACAGCTCAAGTAACATTACTTTATGATTGTTCAGATCCGAACAGTGAATGTAATGGTGGTGGTGCTATCGTAGGTGGTTACGATGGATTCTGGAGTGCTAATCCTGATGGTGGTACTTTAGGATTTGCTGATGGTCTTTGTCCAGGTGTTGTAATGGATTGGGACTTCTTCTTTGCTCTTGATCAAATCGGTGTAGCGTACGGATATGACATGGAAGGTCTTGGAACTGATTCTATAGCAGGTTCAGGTATTCATGATGACGTATTCTATAATGGTAACTTTAACGTTGATGGATGGACAACAATCGTTCCAGTAGGTGGCGACGATGAAGGTTGCCCGGATGGTTTTGTTGAAGACTGTTCAGGTGATGGTGATTGTTGTGCAGCATCTTGGATCGGTGATGGCTTTGAAGATTGCGAAGACCAAGCATTTGGTTGTGATCTGACATGTTATGATAACGATGGCGGCGACTGTGGTCCAGATTGTGCTGCTGGAGATATCAACTGTGATGGTTCTATCGATGTTGTTGACGTTGTTAATATGGTTAACGCAATCATTGATGGTGGTACATTAGACAATGGTGACATAAATGGTGATGGTTCACTTGATGTTGTTGACGTTGTTCTACTTGTTAACTACATTATCGATGGTGGTGCTAGAGCAATGGATGCTGATAAAGCAACTATGACAATAGCAGATAATGCTTTAAGATTATCAGCTAATGGTTACATAGGTGGTGTTCAGATGACATTGAGCCATGCTAACGGTTTTGAGTTAAACCTTACAGAAAACGCTATGGTTTCTGAATATAAAACATCAGGCACAACAACTACATTAGTGGTTGTAGTACCTGAAGAGGAGCTGATCTTTACAGCGAATCAATCTTTTGAAGTAGTTGACATGATTGTTGCTAACTCAGAAGTTGAGATTGATGTAGACACAGTATCTGAGTTCGGATTAACTGCAGCATATCCTAACCCATTTAATCCAAGTACAACTGTAACACTTGCAGTACCAACTGCAGACTTTGTTTCAGTTAAAGTTTATAACCTAGTTGGTCAGGTTGTAGGTGTACTTGCTGAGGGTATGATGGATGCTAATACTTATACATTTACTTGGAATGCAGCTGACATGTCAAGTGGTGTGTATTTAATTAGAGCTGAGTCTGGTTCTAACGTTGATATTCAGAAAGTATTACTAGTGAAGTAATTCATAGATATATTTTCTAAATATAAAAAAAAGCCCCGCAAATTACTTGCGGGGCTTTTTATTTACATCGATGATATGTTATATTACACTAACACATAATCAAATTATTTAAAAATTATGAACCTTTCAGAGAGAAAATTAAAAGAACGTAAAGTAAGACAAGAACTCATTTTAAATGGAGCACTTGAAGTGTTTAAGGAAAAGGGTATTGAGGGATCTACAATGGATGAAATTGCTTTAGCTTCAGGTTTTGGTAAAGCAACATTGTATTATTATTTTAAGTCTAAAGAAGAAGTTTTTGCAGCTATTTTATCTAATGGATGGAAAAATTTATGGGATAATTTAGAACCTGTAATTAATGAAGATAATAAAAGNCCTAGAGATACATTTGTAAATATATTGCTATGTATTTCTGATAATGTTAGATCNAGACCAGGTTTGTATGAGTTTTTATTTAATGCTCCTAAGAAAATAAATTTTGATTCTGAAAGCTGGCGTTCATATCAAGAGAGAATATATTCCGTTATTTCTGCACTACTTGAAGATGGTATTAAAAAAGGTGAATTTCCACAAACTAAACCTCAAGTGTTGTTTAAAGCTTTAGGTGGTTTATTTATGGGTCTAGTTTTGATGGGTAAAGATAAACCTGTTTCTAAAAAAGATATTGAACAGCTTTTAAATGATTTAATTCCTAATGCAATCAATAGTTAAACTTCAATTTATTATTTTAATCTTTTTTTCATTATCTCTTAGTCAAGATTGTGATGAGAATATGTTAATGTATGATTGTGTAGGTACACCATTTTGTAATAATGAGGCAACATTTGGATATGATTGTTATGTAAATAATCAGTATTGCGAAGATTTTAATGGTGATGGTATTACTGATTCTTGGGTTGGTGATGGTTGGTGTGATGACGGCGAGTGGGGTTATAATTTTCAGTGTGAAGATTTTAGTTATGATTGTGGTGATTGTGGCGATACTTATTCAGATGATTATGGGTATTGTAATCATATATTAGAATTTTCAGAATTTGAACATGATGGATTAAGTAGAGAATATCTTTTTTATAAACCAGAAAATCTAGTAGATAATGCACCCTTATTGTTTGTTTTGCATGGGTATACTAGCAGTGCAAACTCAATTATGAGCTATTCATATTTCAATGATATTGCAGATGAAAATGGTTTCGCAGTTTGTTACCCACAGGGTACATCTGATCAATACGGTAATAATTTTTGGAATGTTGGATATGCATTTCATGAAAATCAGACTGTAGATGATGTTGGTTTTATAGAATCTTTAGCAGATTACCTGCAAGCTGAACATAATTTAAGTTCTGTTAACACATTTTCAACTGGCATGTCAAATGGTGGAGATATGTCATATTTATTAGCCTGTAAAGCGCATGAAACGTTCAAGGCAATTGCGCCTGTTGCTGGTTCAATGCTTGAATGGATATATAACACTTGTGATAGTGTTCCAACCCCAGTTTTAGAGATACATGGCACAAATGATAGTGTTACACTTTGGGATGGTGATATGGAAAACAATGATGGGTGGGGGGCATATTTAAGCACTCTTGATGCTATAGATTATTGGGTCAGTACAAATGATTGTTTAGAAAGTGAAGATATTAATCTGCCAAATACAGATTTTTCAGATGGTAGTTATGTAATTAATCATCGATATTTCAATTGTATAGATAATAAAGAGGTTTGGCTATATGAGGTTGTAAATGGTGGTCATGATTGGCCTGGTTCATATGGCAATATGGATATTAATGCTAGTGAAGAAATATGGAGTTTTTTAAAAACATATACTTTAATCCTTGGAGATATTAATGAAGATTATGGAGTAAACATTTTAGATGTAATAAGCTTAATCGATTTAATATTAAGTGGTAATTCTAATCATAATACAGCTGATATTAATAATGATGGTCAAATAAATGTTATTGATGTTGTAGCATTAGTTAATTTAATTTTAGGTAACTAATAATAGAGGTAATTAATAATGGACAATAATAAAATAATTGAAAAATTATCAGAAATTTTCGATCTTGAACTTTCGGGTGTAATTAGATATACGCACTACTCTCTAATGATTTTTGGTGCTAATAGATTACCTTTAGTTGAGTTTTTTAAGGCGCAAGCAACTGAATCCTTAACTCATGCAAATTTAGCAGGTGAGCATATTACTGGCTTAGGAGGTCATCCTCCATTAAATATCAACAATATTCAAGAAACTTTTAAGCATGACATTTCAGAAATACTTAAAGAAACTTTAGATCATGAAAAAAAAGCAATTCAAACATACTATGAATTATTAGACCTTATAGATGGAAAATCAGTCTATTTGGAGGAATATGCAAGAAGTATGATTGGACAAGAAGAATTGCATGTCATGGAAGTTGAAAAAATGCTTAAAAGCAACTAGTATAAAATTTCTTTCTATATAGTATAATTTCCTTTCCTNAAATTTGTTANTTCCTTAAATTGAGANTGATTCTCATTAAGAAAAAAGGATATTTATGGCAGAATTAATCATTATGTTTCGTGANGTTCTTGAAGCTTCTTTAATTATAGGTATTTTATATACATATCTTCGTAAATCTGGTAATGATAGTAGCATTAAAATGTTATGGGGTGGTGTCTCTAGNGCAATTTTAATTAGTATTATTGCTTCAATTNTNTTCCAAATGATTGCAGGTGGTTTTGAAGGAAATGCTTCAAAGATTTTTGAAGGTGTAGTTATGATTATTGCNTCAGCTGTACTTACCACNATGATTATTTGGATGGCTCAAAATAAAAATATATCTGAAGATTTAAANAANCANGCNAAGGANTCNTTGTCATCAGGTTTTAAGTATGGAATTTTCACTTTAGCATTTGTGGCTGTTTTTAGAGAAGGTGTAGAAATTATTTTGTTTTTATACGCTATAGGAATTAAAGATGGTATCTCAATATTTCCATCGGTAATTGGATCTCTTTTAGGTTTGCTCGCTGGATATGTGATTTTTGTTCAAGGTGTAAAAATTCCATTAAAGCAATTTTTTAATGTAACATCAGTATTTCTTATTTTTGTAGCTGCAGGTATGTTAACCTATGGAGTTCATGAGCTTGAATCTGGTGGTGTTATTCCTTACATGGGTGGAGAAACACAAGTAGAAGACGATAAGATTATTGCCACCAGAATGAATGGTGAATCTAAAACGTTTACTCTTAATCAAGAAAAAAAGGCTGAAAAATGGGCATCTAGAATTTGGGATATAAATCCTAAAAAGAATTCAGATGGTTCATATCCAATGTTTCATGATAAAGGATCTATAGGAGGTCTATTTAAGGGTTTCTTTGGCTATAATGGTGACCCTAGTTTGATTGAATTTATAACATGGGTAATTTCAATGATTGGATTAAATGTATTATATCAAAAAATTGGAAGAAAAAAACAATAGAGGTAATCAATGAAAAAAATATTTATAAGTTTATTATTACTTAATTTTACATTATTTGCTTTAGAATTAGTAATTGGTGAAAAAAGAATTGANCCAGGTGTAATGTTTATTTTTGAAGGTGCAATTAAAGATCATGTTATGCCTATGGGNATGCATTTGGATGANAANCAAACTCATGTTCATATNGAGGCTCGTGTNAACTGGGATGAGAAAAATATACCNGATGGCACGCCNGCTGGCGGNTTTGTTCCATATTTAAACATAACAGCTATTGTAACCAATCAAAAAACTGGTTTNCAAACGTTTGTAGATTTGGTTCCTCACATTAATTTGATTGATAATTTTCATTATGCTCGAAATATAACNCTACCAGGTGATATAGATGATTTATATTCNGTTAAATTTAGTGTATTACCACCTAGTCAAATTGATTTAGCTCTTCATAANGATTGGCTTGATAATTATGGTGAATCATTAATGTNGGGTTGTGATTTTACTTATAAAAATATTTATTTTGGTGATATTTGTAGAGCAACAAGAAAATAAAAAATTAAAAATATAAATGAAAAGCCTGATTGAATTCAATCAGGCTTTTTTTTAGTTATTTTTTATTAAGATATATTAATTCATANAGACAAATAAATAACATCACATAAAAACANATNTACATAAGTGCAGATGATATCATTATGATATAACTAAANCTTGGAGTAATAAATCTAATTACAAAAAAACCTCCAAAAGTTAAAACTATAGAGATNAAAGGTTCTAAAAGTAAAAATTTACACCAAAANCCATTTATAGTAGAATTATATGAAAAGATTAGTCCTAATGTTAAAAAAATTATAGAAAACATGGTGATGTGATCATGTGTATGAGANACTAAATCTATTAGAGTTTTNGGTAGTTTTGGACTCCATTCATCATCNTTTCCTAGGTATTGTTCTAACATACCTGTNCTTGTAAATTCAGAATTAAGATANACNTATAAAACTCCTAGGCTAAATCCAATACCAAGAGTGATTAAATAATATATAAGTAAATTTTTGAGATTNNTATCTAAAGTTTTTAAAGTCATGAGTTAAATTTANTTTGACATTACATACGGTAATAATAATGATAATTTACTAATTCCTTTAGTAAAACTTTTTACAGATAAAGTTGCTCCTGAAATGCCCGCAATTTCTTTACCATAGATAAACAGCGAATCTTGTTTCATGCCTAAGAATTGAGCAAGCCAATTCACTCCACTTATCTCACCACCGTAGGCTTCTCTATACTTTATTATTGAGGAGTGTATTACTTCCTTATCTTGATTAAAAATAACTAAGAAGGTTATAGGCATGGATTTTCCAATTGTATTATCCATAAGTGCGTAATGAGTTTGTTCGCCAACAATAATTTTCCAGTAAAAAATCTGATCTCTATAAAATTTTTGTTTGATTTGGGATTGAATTGATTTTTTAACATTTTTTGGTATTTTGAATGTATGTTCAGACACTTCAACCTTAGTGTCGTAAAATTGATTTATAACTTCAATAGTTTTGTCCTTAATTTCACTGCTGAAACCAAAAGACATTAATAATAATATGTAAGTAATTTTTTTCATGTTAAATAAAATCAGACCTAAATTTTCATTTAGGTCTGATTAACCAACAAGTATAATAAGACAAAATCAAAGAGAGAAATATGTGTTATGTTTAATGAACGATTTTATCTTTTTATATTTATGTTGTAAATTTTTAGAACATATATCCTAAACCAACTCTCATAACATCATCATCACCCGCTGTTCCTGTTTCAAATTTAAATGAAATGTTATTCATAGGTTTGTACATAACACCATACAATGTAATTTCTTTTGCATCGTCTTTATCATCTTTGTTATATGCACTAGTTCTCATCCATAAGTAAAGATTTGATTCATCACCACATCCAACAAGGCTTGCAATATCATAGCCTAAATCAAGATAATAACCTGATGAGCTTTCAACTTCATAATCAGCAACACCATCATCACCTTCTAAGTCATGCATGTTATTAGTATAAGTGATAGTTCCATATTCTAATCTTGCGTACATATTGTTAGCTGAATAAGTTGCATTAAACTCAGTCAAATTAACTCCGATAGCTTCACCACCATTTACATGATCATCAGAAACAGGTGCATCATTCATAGTTATTGAACCACCTACTTTTAATCCAGCCATGCCAGTCCATGAACCTTGAAATGTTTTTGTCCAATTACTAGCTGTAGAATAATGACCTTTTTTTCTAGCGCTTCTGATACCTTTACCAATATCATCACCAACAAGATCACCAGTGAATGTTGCATTTAGGTTAAAATCACCCATCTTTCCATAGAATGCAAAACCATTATCAAACCATGTTGTTGGAATAATATGTTTAGAATACTCTGGCCTTTCAACGCTCATAAATGTTGGAGGCTCATGGTATTCATTCGTGATTCCAGCTGGTATTAAT
>NZRW01000001.1 GCA_002701185.1 Fidelibacterota bacterium | reverse complement strand
TATACTATAGTAATCATTAAAATCGGAAAATTTTAATTCCAAGTCAAATGAATTATATATATTAATTTTTGCATGAACTATGGCAGAATTACTAACAATATTTTCTACACTATCATTATTGAAAATTAGTTGAGCATTTTTTATATCTGTATCAAATTCTGCTATTATATTTAGTAAAGAACCCTCTAAAATTTCTATATTTTTTATACTTTGAGTATGAGTGATTTTCTCTATATTTGTATATGAAGGAGGCTCAAAGTATATATCTAAATTTTTAATTTCTGGTCTATTCTTAATTTTAATATAAAATGTATCAGTTAAAATTTCATATTTGTTAAATGGTAACAATGGCTCATTTGAGTAGCTTGCCCAAACNGNTGTTTCTTTGGAAATNCCATTTAAATTNAGNANATATTCATTATCAGNATTTTGTGATGAAATTTTTTTATATGTANNAAAGTTTTTTATATGAAAATCAATTTTATTAGGCANATCACCNTNAGANTTAACTACNAACTTTAAATTTTCNTTTGGATAAAAATAATTATCTAATTTAGAATTNACAAANTTTAGTGAGAATGGAACTTCTCNTTCNAAATTTNCATTTTTNTTTATTAATCTATGTANGGAATTNTTATAATNTTTGATANTTAGGAAGGATAAAAAAATAAACGTTAATATNAATAATATGTAAACNTTATATTTATATATTTCAAATTTTATNTTTGATATNTTTATATTTTTTAGTTCNTNCTCTAATTGGNTTANTGCNTTAATTGTTAAGTCAGAATATTTGNTGTTAAAATCAATTTTNGAATATATTTGTAAAGCATTTACTATTCTATCTTTTGTTGGAATTTTTTGAGCCAGTTCATTNGCTAATTTTGTATAATTTGAATTATTNAAGATATTATATCTATGAATAATATTTTTNAAANAAATAAAAACTATAAANCTAAAAATTAAAGTAAAAAATAAGTTGAAAAACTTTTGTTTTACTGANGAATCAAANTATGCANTATTTTCCATTAAGATNAATAACAATATTAATGANAGCAAGATAGAAGNAAAANTAATTATAGCATTANAAGACTCNTACTTAAGTTTTTTATTTAAATATAGTTTTATGAAATTTTGAATAAAATCCATATCTATTGNCCTAAAATATAAACTAGAATATTTGTTCCCATTTTTAATGCTTCNAATCTTTTGCTTGGATGTAATTTTTTACCAGTAATTCTTTCATGNTCTTGATCTGATTCCCATCCATCTCCTAAATCTGNTTCTAATGTATAAAGAGAAATGATTTTATCATTATGGTAAAGAGCTAAAGCTTTTGGTTGTTTATTATCGTGTTCATGAATTTTTGGTAACCCATTATTAAAATTATATAGAATNTTAAATATTTCATGATTATTATCTAATTGAATCCATTCTTTATCTGGAAAAACTTTTTCCATTTCTTTAAAAAAGGTTTTATCAAAATTATAATTGTCATCAACATGCAAGAAACCTCCATTAAGCAGATGCTTTCTAAAATCATTAATTTCTTGTTCCTTTAACTTTATTCCTTGCCAATATCCATTACTTCTTTTTTCACCATGGCCAGTCATGTATAAGTATTTTGTTTTAAAAAACTTGTTACTTCCAATTTTAACTTTCAAATCAATATCTCTATTAACTGAGTTAATAGGTATATTAGTATTTAAATTAACAAATTTTATAAGTTCTGTGAGTGCTGATTGATCAGAATTCCAATCACCAGGCTCGTATTGTACAAGCCCAATAGTAAAATTTTGGCTATTATAATCATTTGATATAATGAAAGANATACTAATTATGCATGGAATTAATGCTACTAAAATTCTTAAAAACATTATTTAAATTAAATTATTTAAAATAATTTTAAAAGAAATGAAAGATTTCTTTATTTTATACATTATGAACAAATATTTTTTAATACTTTTAGTTTCATTTAATTACTTGTTGAGCTTTCAGAATCAATGGTCTAGCACACCAATTGATGAGTTTATAAACCATAATTTTCGAAAAATGACCTATAGAGAGCCATTTTATTTAATACCATATGAGGTAAAAATAGGGTTATTTTCTTATGGTGGTTCCAATTATTTTAATAATTTTTTTTCAGGAAACCTTGATTTACAGTCAAATCCAATTATTTTAGACAATCAAGATATTAATAACGATTTCATATCATCAATTGACCAAAGAACTGGATATTTTATTGAGGTAGATATTATGAAATATAATTTGTTGGAAAAATTATATCATCAAAATCTAATTGATATTCATATTGGAGGTGGATTTAGATATTCAAATATTTTGTCAAATCCAAANGGTCCAATTTATATTGAAAATACAACAACTTCTGAAAGTTACAGATTTAGACCAACCATTTATGATGGGTTTTTGAATCTTTCTTTGATATCCCAATTTTCATCAAAATTTTATTTATATAGTTATTATTCATTTGGATTGAGTTATGCATCTATTTATGAGTCATTAAGTCAAAAAAAATATATTTATGGTTCAGGGTTTAATGAAAATTTATCTCTTGGATATAAATATGTAATAGATAGGCCATCGCTCCCTTACAATTATTCATTGGGAATTGAATTACGATTAGGTAGAACTTATATTGATAAAGTTTATGATTCTAAAAATGAAAGTCCAATATTGGGTTTAGATTTTCATAAAGCAGGATTATTTTTAACTTTTGGAACTGCATTTGGAGGNAAAAAAACAAAAGGTGATGAAGCTTTTGAATTATTGTTAAATGGCGACTATATTAATGCTGCAAAAAAATTCAAACAATTTTTAAATGTATATAACCATGAGTTTAGATTTGATAAGGCAAAAAAAATGTTGAACTTTTGTTATACTCAAATACCTTATCAATATTTTGATATGGGTTTATCGTTTTATGAACAAAAAAATTTTTCTAAAGCATTACTCAATTTTAAAAAAGCTGAGCAAACTGCAGATCCTTCCTTAATCCTTGAAATAGATTCCTATAAGCGTGATATTGCAAATTTTATGATTGAAGAAGTTAATAAAAACATTGATTATCAAACCTTTTCTCAATCCTTAAAAAAGCTTAACGAAGCTAGAAAAATTTCACCTTATTTATGGTCAGAAACAGATAAAATTGAAGCAAAAATTTTATTAAAAAAAGGTAATATACTAAATGATCTAAATAATTACTCTGTAGCAATTGATTTTTATCAACAAGCACTAGAACTTGATCCAAGTTTATTTATTGAGATAAATGATATTTATACAGAGTTAATCATAAAAATTTTAAATGATATAAATGATACTGATAATGTGAATGAATTAATTTTAGTAAAGGATTATTTAGAGACAATTATCAAGTTAAAACCAAAGTATAAAAATACTTTCAATAAGTTTATCATGACAATAGAAAATAAATTAAAAAATTATAATAGTACATTAACAAAGTTAAATTTAAAAGAATATGTTGAACTAAAACGAAAACGTGTAATTGAATCTTTAAGTAATGAAATCAAAGTAGGTATGAGTTTTTATGAAGTAGAGTTAATATTAGGTCAACCAAATTCTATTGTTGAAGATTTAGATTATGATTTATGGATTTATGAAAAATCAGAAAAAACATTTAAAACATATTTTTTTAAAGATAATATTTTAGTTAAAATTAACTAATGTTCAACAAAGGATTTTTATGAAAATGTACNTCATTNTTTTTATCACAATAATAATATCTGCGATTCTTTTTTTAGCNTTTTCAAGCAAATCAAATAATGAAATAAAGATTGGCACATATGCACCTAATTTTGAATTATTTAATCAAGATAGTGAGCTAGTTTCTTTAGATAATTATAAAGGAAAAAATTTAGTTATTTACTTTTTTCCAAAAGCGTTTACTCCTGGATGAGTGAAGCAAGCTTGCGGGTTCCGTGATGAATATGAAGATTTTAGTAAATATAATATTGAAATAGTTGGAATTAGTTACGATACAAAAGAAAAACAAAAGGAATTTTCCAAAAGGTATAATCTTACTTTTCCCTTATTATCTGATGTTGATGCAAAGGTTTCAAAACAATATGGNGTAGATACATACTTTTTCCCCAAAAGAGTTACTTTTTTAATTAACAAAGATGGTGTAGTTTTTGATGTGATTAAGAATGTTAGCTTAGAAGATTATGGTTTNAAAATAATTGAAACATTTAAAGAAAATAAATTAATAGAAAATACAAATGACAAATAAAAGAACTCATACTTGTGGTGAATTAAATCAAACTCATTTGAATGCAACTATAATTTTAAATGGTTGGGTTTCTAAAGTAAGAGATTTAGGTAGTGTTATCTTTGCTGATATAAGAGATAGATATGGAAAAACTCAATTAGTATTTAATTCTGANATTGACAATAAATCATATATGAGTGCTAAAAAATTGAGCTTAGAAGATGTGATTAGTATTGAAGGAAAAGTCGTGCTAAGACCGGATGAAGCACAAAATAAAAATTCAAAAACTGGAATGATTGATATTGAAGTCGCAACACTTGTAACTTATAATAAATCTGAAACGCCTCCATTTGATATTAATGATAGAAACTCAGCTATGGAAGATCACNGATTAAAATTTAGATATCTTGAGTTAAGAACAAAAGAATTACAACATAATTTAGTAATACGACACAAAACCTCAATAATAACTAGAAATTTTTTGTCTAGCAATAATTTCATAGAAATAGAAACTCCAATTTTAATGAAATCAACNCCAGAAGGTGCTAGAGATTTTTTAGTTCCAAGTAGGCTACACAAAGGAAAATTTTATGCTTTGCCACAATCTCCCCAAACATATAAACAGCTATTAATGGTTTCAGGNTTTGACCGTTATTTTCAAATAGTAAAATGCTTTAGAGATGAAGATTTTAGAGCAGATCGACAACCAGAGTTCACTCAAATTGATATTGAGATGTCATTTATAGATCAGGANGATATTATAAGATTAGGAACTGATTTAGTTAAACATATATGGAAAGACATATTAGATGTAGATTTGGATGAAAATTTTCCAATAATGAGTTATGAAAAAGCTATGAATNAATATGGTTCAGATAAACCAGATTTAAGATTTGATATGAAACTCATTGATTTTGATTGTTATGTACAAAGATCAAGTTTTAATACTTTTCTAAAAATTATAGATGATGGCGGATTAACTAAAGCAATTGTTTGCCCAAATGCACAAAATTATTCTAGAAAAGTCATTGATGANTTAACNGACTATTTAAAAACATATTTTGATGTAAAAGGATTAGCTTGGTTTAAAGTTAATAATGGACAATTTGAAGGTGGTATATCTAAATTTTTTGACAATGAATTACAAAAAGAAATTATTAAAGATTTGTCATTAGAAGATTCACAAATTATTTTTCTTATGGGTGATAATAAAAAAAGAACTATTCAATCAATGGGNGCATTAAGATTAAAGCTTGGTGAAAGAGAAAACTTAATTGATAAAAATTCATGGAAGCCATTATGGGTAGTTGATTTCCCTCTTTTTGAAAAAGAAAATGATAAATATTTTTCATTACATCATCCATTTACATCACCACATCCAAATGATATTGAACTTTTAAATTCTGAACCTGAAAATATNAGATCATTAGGATATGATATTGTTATGAATGGATATGAGTTAGGTGGAGGTTCAATAAGAATTCACGATAGAAAAATTCAAGAAAATATTTTCAACATCTTGGGTATTTCTAAAGATGAAGCAAAAGAGAAGTTTGGATTTTTATTAGATGCATTTAAATATGGCGCTCCTCCTCATGGTGGTATGGCTTTTGGGTTTGATAGAATTGTAATGTTATTAGCTGGTTCAAATCAAATTAGAGATGTTATTGCATTTCCAAAAACAACTTCTGCAACCTCTCTAATGGATAATTCACCTTCAAATGTTGACAAAGCTCAACTAGATGAACTTGGATTAGATATAAAATCTAACTAGTTCCAATTTGAAATAAGAACAAAATTATGTAAATTTTAGCGCTTTATAGAAATAAAAAATGGCCCTTTTTAGATAGCTTTCTATAAAGGGCTTTTTTTTAAAAAATTAAATATGAAAAAAAATTTTGATATTAGCTTAGTTGACCCATTATTATTTGCAGGCTCAAATGATAGAAATATTAAATTAATTGAAAATAAATTTTCCACTAACATTGTTTTAAGAGGTACACAAGTTAAGCTAGATGGAAAAAAAGATGAGATTAATATAATATCTAACATATTTGATAATATGATTAGTGTTATAGAGGCAAAAGGTTATATTGAGGAAAGTGAATTACATGACTTTATCAATTCTACCAATCTAAAAAATACTATCCTAAACAAAGAAAATATAAAAGATAAAATAATTTTACATACATACAAAGGTGTTGTATGTGCAAAAACCAATGGTCAAAAAAGCTACCTTGATGCTGTTAACAATAATGATATAACTTTTGCAGTTGGACCTGCTGGTACTGGAAAAACATATCAAGCAGTTGCTTGTGCTGTAGCGGCTTTAAAAAATAAAATTGTAGATAAAATAGTTATTACTAGACCAGCTGTTGAGGCTGGAGAAAGTTTAGGCTTTCTTCCTGGAGATTTAAAAGAAAAAATAGATCCCTATTTAACTCCTATTTACGACGCTTTAAATGATATGATAGAAAAAGATAAGTTAAAATTTTTTATTGATAATAGAGTCATTGAAATTGCTCCGCTTGCNTACATGAGAGGAAGGACATTACATAATGCTTTTATTATTTTAGATGAAGCCCAAAATGCAACCACAATCCAGATGAAAATGTTTTTAACAAGATTAGGAGTAACATCTAAGGCTATTATAACTGGTGATTTAACTCAAATTGATTTACCCAAAAAAAATATGTCAGGTCTGATTGAATCTATAAATATTTTAAAGAATATTGATGGTATTGGATACATGGATTTCAAATCAACTGATGTAGTTAGACACTCATTGGTAAAAGACATTATTAATGCGTATGAAAAAAATGAAAAGGCTAATAATGATAAAAAATAAAGAATCACATTCATACATATATGATTATACTAGAACAGCAATAGGTGCTTTTCAAGGATCTTTAAGTTCCATAAAAGCTACTGATTTAGGAGCATACGTAATTAAAGAATTAGTTACTAGAAATAATCTTGACAAAAATAAAATTGAATCAGTAACTATGGGTAATGTTTTATCGGCAAATTTAGGTCAAGCTCCAGCTAGACAAGCAGCTCTTGGTGCAGATTTACCATATAGTACCGAATGTTTAACAATAAATAAAGTTTGTGGATCAGGATTAAAGGCTGTAATGTTATCAGATGAATCAATTCGCTTGGGCAGTTCATCATTAGCAATATCTGGTGGAATGGAAAATATGAGTTTAGCACCATATTATATTGACAAAGCTAGATTAGGATTTGGTTTTGGTCATAAGAATATTACTGATGCTATTTTAAAAGATGGTTTATGGGACCCATACAATAATTTTGCTATGGGTAATTGTGCTGAAGTTTTATGCTCTGAAGAAAGTTATTCTAGGCAAGATCAAGATAACTTTGCTATTGAATCATATGAAAGGTCTAATAATGCCATTAAGCAGGGACTTTTTAAAAATGAAATTACACCTATACAAATTAAAACTAAAAAAAATGAAATTACTTTTGACACTGATGAAGAGCCATTAAAATTTAGTAAAGAAAAAATTACTAAGTTAAGGCCTGCTTTTTCTAAGGATGGAACAATTACAGCTGCAAATGCTAGTAGTTTGAGTGATGGAGCAGCAGCCGTTTTGTTAGGTTCTGCATCTGCTGAAGATAATTATAAAATAATTCCAAAAGCTAAAATTTTAGCTCATGCATCATTTGCTTTTGAGCCATTATATTTTACAAAATCACCTATTTTTGCAATTGAAAAAGTTCTTAAAATGACAGGTATGGATATAAATGAGATAGATTTATTTGAAATAAATGAAGCATTTTCATGCGTGCCAATGGTTGCAGCTGACAAGCTAAAAATTGACCATAACAAAATAAATATTCATGGAGGAGCCGTATCTCTTGGCCATCCAATAGGTGCATCAGGAACTAGAATTTTAGTAACACTTTTAAATGCATTAAAAATTAGAAAAGCAAAATATGGTATTGCATCTATATGCATTGGTGGAGGGGAAGCTTCTGCAATGATTATAGAAAATTATGATTTATAAGGGTAAAAATGAATAATGAATTTAAAATAGCAGTTATAGGTTCAGGTACTATGGGGAATGGTATAGCTCATGTAAGTGCGCAATCTGGATTTAAAACGTTATTGATAGATATTGATGAAAATCAACTTAAAAAGGCTTTAGAAGCTATTGATATAAATTTAGATAGACAAATCAAGAAAAAAAACATTTCTCAAGATGAGAAAATTAATACTTTAAATAATTTAGAATTGACTACTGATTTAAAAAAATGTAGTGACAGTGATTTAGTCATAGAAGCTGTACCTGAAAAATATGATTTAAAGGTATCAATATTTAAAAAATTAGATAAAATTTGCGATCAAAAAACAATTTTTGCGAGCAATACATCATCAATATCAATTTCAGATTTAGGAAATAAAACTAAAAGAGCAACTAAGTTTATAGGGATGCATTTTATGAATCCAGTTCCAATTATGAAATTGGTTGAAGTAATAAATACTATGCACACTTCTGAACAAACCACAAAAAAAATAATTGAGATATCAGAATTGATGAAAAAAATACCTATTCAATGCAATGATTATCCAGGATTTGTTTCAAATAGAATATTGATGCCTATGATTAATGAGGCAATATTTTGTCTTGAGCAAAACGTTGCAACTAAAGAGTCAATTGATGGAATAATGAAGCTTGGTATGTCTCATCCAATGGGACCTTTACAACTCGCAGATTTTATTGGATTAGATGTGTGTCTTGATATTATGGAAGTTTTATGGAATGGATTTAATGATTCAAAATATAGGCCATGCGCCCTGCTTAAATCAATGGTAAGTAGTGGTTTGCTAGGAAAGAAAACAGGAAGAGGATTTTATACATATGATTAATTTTAATTTGTCTGAAGAACAATTATTAATTAAAAAAACTGCAAAAGAATTTGCTAAAAATGAATTATTGTCAGGTGCAATAGAGCGTGATGATAAGAAGATATGGCCCGAAGCGCAAATTAAAAAAATGGGTGATTTAGGTTTTATGGGTATGATGGCTAGCAGTAAATACAATGGTGGTGGAATGGATACTATATCTTATGCGATTGCAATGGAAGAGATATCTGCAGTTGATGCATCAGCAGCTGTCATAATGTCTGTAAACAATTCTTTAGTTTGCTATTTAATCGAACATTTTGGAGATGATTTTCAAAAAGAAAAATACCTAGCTAAGTTAACTACAGGACAAAAATTAGGAGCTTTCTCTTTATCAGAGCCACAATCAGGTTCTGATGCTTCAAACATGAATACAACAGCAATAAAATCAGATGACTGTTATATACTTAATGGCACAAAAAATTGGGTTACTAATGGTATTCATTCAGATATTGTTCTTGTATTTGCAATGACTGAAAAAGGAATTGGTCATAAAGGTATATCATGCTTTATTGTGGAAAAAGAATTTGAAGGTTTTGAATGTGGTAAGCCTGAGGAAAAATTAGGAATAAGATCATCTGATACATGCGAACTATATTTTGATAATGTAAAAGTTCCTAAAGAAAACATGATAGGAAAAGAAGGTGAGGGATTTAAAATTGCATTAGCAACCTTAGATGGTGGTAGAATTGGAATTGCTGCACAAGCAATAGGTATTGCTGTATCATCTTTAAATAATTCAATATCATACTCTAAAGATCGTCATCAGTTTGGAAAACCTATATCATCAAATCAAGGTATCCAATTTAAGTTAGCAGATATGGCAATGGAAATAGAAGCAGCACGTTTACTTATTTGGAAAGCTGCATGGGCTAAAGATAATCATCATAATTTTGGGGTTTTAGCTTCAATGGCTAAAGTTTACGCTTCGGAAGTAGCAATGAGAGCATCAACACAATGTGTACAAATTCATGGTGGATATGGTTACATTAAGGAAACAGGTGTCGAAAGATTAATGAGAGATGCAAAAATAACACAAATTTATGAAGGTACGTCAGAAATACAAAGAGTTGTAATTGCACGTTCTCTTCTATAATTACAATGGAGATTAAATGAAACTATTTAAAGAATTAGTATCAAGAGGTCATGAGCAAATTGCTCTTTTTAATGACCCTGAATCGGGTTTAAAAGGAGTTGTTGCGATACACAACACAACTCTTGGTCCAGCTCTTGGTGGATGTAGAATGTGGAAATATAAAACTGAAGAAGATGCAATTATAGATGTTTTACGTTTATCAAAAGGCATGACTTATAAAGCATCTATTGCTGGCTTGAATCTTGGTGGTGGAAAAGCTGTTATTATTGGTGATGCCAAAAAAGATAAAACTGAAAAATTATTTAGATCGTTTGGTAGGTTTGTTGAAGGTTTAGGTGGAAGATATATTACAGCTGAGGATGTTGGTACAAACATTCATGATATGGAAAATGTTAAAATAGAAACTAATTATGTGACTGGAATTTCTAAATCGTTAGGTGGAAGTGGTGACCCATCNCCTGTAACTGCTTTTGGTGTTTATATGGGAATAAAGGCAAGTGTTAAAGAAAGGTTTAAAAGAGATTCATTAGATGGGTTAAAGATTTCTNTCCAAGGATTAGGTCATGTTGGATCTCACTTAGTAGATTATTTATCAAAAGAAGGTGTAAAGATTTATGTTACTGATATTGATAATAAAAAAATAGATGAGATGGTTGATAAATATGGATGTATAGCTGTAGATAAAGATGAAATTTTAAATCAAGAAGTTGATATTTATGCACCCTGTGCGCTTGGAGCTACAGTAAACAAAGACACAATTCCACACCTTAAATGTGAAATTATAGCAGGTGCCGCCAATAATGTATTAGAAAACTCTAAGCTTGATAGCGAAGCACTTGTTAAAAGAAATATTTTATACGCACCAGATTATGTGATTAATGCTGGAGGTCTTATCAATGTTGCAAACGAACTAGAAGGTTACGATAAAGAAAAAGCATTTAACCAGGCTGAGAAAATATATGATACTTTATCTGGCATTTTTAATAGAGCAAAAAATGAATCAATTACTACAACTCAAGCTGCAGCCTTACAAGCAGAAGATAGAATAAAAAAAATTGCTACACTTAAATCATTTTATTTACCGTATAAGAAAACATTTAATTTAAGAAACGATTAATTTTTTTAAATTTATTTTATATGAACAGAACTGAAAAAAGAATTTCAAGATCATTATCTCTTCAAATATATTATGCATGGATAATGTCTCAAACGCATCCAAATGAAATTTTGAATCATATGAAAACATTACTAGAAGATAAAGAAATAATAGATAATTTTTATATGAATGGTTCTCCAATAGATAATAGCGAATCCATTTTAAATGAAGAAATTATTAAATATTCCTATCAGTTAGTTGAATTTACAATAAATAAATCTGAGGATATTGACAAATTAATTATAAAAAAATTAAAAAATTGGGATTTAAAAAGAATAGCACTAATTGATAAATTAATCTTAAGATTATCACTAACTGAAATGTTCTTTTTTGATGATGTGCCGCATAAAGTATCAATAGTTGAAGGTGTCGAAATAGCTAAAATATATGGTAATAATGAAAGCAGTAAATTTATAAATGGAGTTCTTGATTCTATTTATAATGATTTAATAGATAATAAGATAGAAATTTAATATGTCACTATTTAATAAAGTAATTACAAAAGTATTTGGAAAAAAATCCGATAAAGATTTAAAAAAAATAGCACCTATAATATCAGATATAAATGTTGAATTTGATAAACTTAAAAATTTATCTGATCAGGAAATCAAAGATAAATTCAATAGTATAAAATTAACGCTTAAGAATCTCACTGATCAAAAAAATAAAGATCTAAATGCAAGCGATTTAGATTCGTCTGAAATAGAAAAAAAATTAATCCAATTAGAAAAAGATTATTTAAATAATCATATGGTAGAGGTGTTTGCCATAGTCAAAGATGTATCAAGAAGACTTGAAGGAACTAATTTTAAAGTTATGGAAACTGATATGACTTGGAATATGGTACATTATGATGTTCAGTTAATTGGAGGTGTNGTTTTACATCAAGGAAAAATNTCAGAAATGAAAACAGGTGAGGGTAAAACTCTTGTCTCAACGCTTCCTATTGTTTTAAATGCAATTACAAATAGAGGAGTACATGTTGTTACTGTAAANGATTATCTGGCACAAAGAGATAGTGAATGGATGGGNTTATTATATAATTTCCTTGGATTATCAGTAGGGTGCTTACTTGATCGTATGCCTCCTAATTTAAGAAAAGAAGCATATCAAATGGATATCACTTATGGAACTAACAGTCAGTTTGGATTTGATTATTTAAGAGACAATATGGTGTCATCAATTGAACAGAAAGTTCAAAGAAAGCATTATTATGCTATTGTAGATGAAGTTGATTCAGTTTTAGTTGATGAAGCAAGAACACCTTTAATAATATCAGGTTCTGTTGATACACCAATAAATCCTGAATATAGTACATGGAGAAATAAAATTGAATCTCTTGTTCGNACTCAAAATAAAATGGTTAATGATTTAGTTGTTGAATCTGAAGAATTACTTAAATCAGATAAAACCCTAGCAGGAATAAAACTTTTGATTGCTTCCAAAGGTGCACCTAAAAATAAAAGATTAATGAATTTGTATCAGGAAACAGGTATAAAAAGATTAGTTCATGANACAGAAAGTGAATATATAAGAGAAAAGAAAATATCTGAAATTGAAGAGCAACTTTACTTTGTTATAGATGAAAATTCAAGGGTTACAGATTTATCAGAAAAAGGAAGACAATATTTATCATCTACTAATCCTGAATATTTTGTTATTCCTGATCTTGGAGATGTCTATTATGATATTGAAAAAACAAAAGGAATCACAAAAGAAGAAATATTAAAAAAGAAACAAGATGCTCAGCAATTACATGGAGAAAGAAGTGAAAGAATTCATATTATAAATAAGCTTTTACAAGCTTTTTGTTTGTATGAAAAAGATGTAGAATATATTGTTCAGCAAGGAAAAGTACAGATAGTTGATGAGCATACTGGTAGAGTTTTACATGGAAGAAGATATTCAGATGGATTACATGAAGCTATNGAGATAAAAGAAAATGTTGTTGTAGGNAGAGAGAGTCAAACTCATGCTACAATTACAATACAAAATTACTTTAGAATGTATGAGAAATTATCAGGAATGACTGGTACAGCTATGACTGAAGCTCAAGAATTTATGGAAATATATAAATTAGATGTAATTGAAATTCCAACAAACATTCCAATCCAAAGACAAGATCATGATGATTATATTTTTAGATCAAAAAAAGAAAAATATGATGCAGTAGTAAAAAAAGTAAAGGAGTTATGCGAGAAGGGTCAACCAGTTTTAGTAGGTACAACTTCTGTTGAAGAGTCAGAAATCTTATCAAAAATGTTAAAAATTTCTAAGGTGTCTCACAATGTTTTAAATGCTAAACAACATCAAAGAGAGGCTGATATTGTTTCTAGAGCAGGTCAAAAAGGAGCAATAACTATTTCTACAAACATGGCTGGTAGAGGAACTGATATAAAGCTTGGGGATGGTGTGAAAGATTTAGGTGGACTATTTATTTTGGGNACTGGTAGACATGAATCTAGAAGAATAGATTTACAGCTAAGAGGAAGATCTGGAAGNCAAGGCGATGCAGGTGAATCAATTTTTTATTTAAGCTTAGAAGATGATTTAATGCGAATATTTGGTTCAGATAGGATTGCAAATGTGATGGATAAATTAGGTATTGAAGAAGGTGANGTTATTACTCATTCCATGGTAACAAAATCTGTTCAAAGAGCTCAACAAAAACTAGAAACCAGAAACTTTAGTATTAGAAAGCATGTTCTTGAATATGATATGGTAATGAATCGTCAAAGAGAAATTATATANGGTAGGAGAAATTATTTTTTAAATGACAATGAAATNATGGATGAAATTAACCAGATAATTGATGAATTCATTGATGATAGTATATCAAACTTTGCTAAGGGTANTAATACAAATAATATGGATATNGAAGGATTTAATAGTGAATTATTGGANTCAGTATCGATAAATATAAATGATGAAATAAAAGATTTAAGCTCATTAGAGTCAATTAAAGATGTTGTTAGTAAAAATATGAATGAGGTTATCGATTATAAAAANAATGANGTTGGTGAGAAAATATTTACACATTTTGTAAAATTTATATCCTTAAGAGAAATTGATAAAAAGTGGAAAGAACATTTAAATGCAATGGATCAAATGCGTGAAGGTATTAATTTAAGAGCTTATGGACAAAAGAACCCTTTAATTGAATATAAAAAAGAAGGATATATTTTATTTGAAGAAATGATGTATTCAATTAATAAAGAAATTCTAAAAACATTATTTAGATCNAATCTTACTAAAGTTGATGAGTCAAAAATTATTATTGATAGTAGTATTCCTAAAAATATGCAAATGTCACATAGTAAAATATCTGGAATATCTCAANTACAAAAACAATCNTTAGCTAAACCAAATNCTCAACAAACTAAAACAAGCANTAGTGTTACAAAAAAATATGGTAGAAATGATAAAATAAAAATTTCTAATGGTTCTGAAACAAAAGAAATTAAATTTAAAAAAGCAGAGAATTTATTAAATCAAGGTTGGAGTATAATTGAGTAAAAAAAATAAAAATTTTAGTACCAAAGCAATTCATGTTGGCCAAAATCCAGAAAAACTATATGGTGCAGTATCATTACCAATATATTTAACATCAACATTTAAACAAGAAGAGTTTGGTGAATATGAATATGATTATTCTAGAGCAGGTAACCCNACAAGAACAAATCTTGAAGAAAATATAGCTTCATTAGAAAATGGAAAAGGAGCAGTTGCCTTTAGTTCAGGTATGGGGGCAATTTCTGCAGTGATCCACTTGTTATCTGCTGGAGATGAGGTAATATTTACACGAAATGTCTATGGTGGGACATACAGAATAATGGAAAAAATTTATAAAAATTTTTCNATTAATTCNCATTGGGTNGATACAACTAATTTAGAAGTTTTAGAAAAAACAATTAGTAAAAAAACTAAAATGATTTACATTGAAACACCAACAAATCCAATGATGGAAATATGTGATATAAATGCAATTTCAAAAATTTCAAAAAAATACAATTGCATCTTAGTTGTTGACAATACATTTATGTCTCCATATAATCAAAGACCAATTGAATTGGGTGCAGATATAGTTATGCATAGTATAACTAAATATTTAAATGGTCATAGTGATGTTATTGGTGGTATTCTAATTACAAATAAAGAATCTTTACTTGAAAAACTTAGATTTATTCAAATGTCTGTAGGATCTGTACCATCTCCTTTTGATTGTTGGATTGTCCAGAGATCACTTAAGACTCTCCATGTTAGAATGGATAGACATAATTCTAATGCAAATGAGATTGCTAATTACTTGGAGCAGAATAATAAAGTAGTTTCTATTTATTATCCTGGTTTAAAAAATCATCCAAATCATGAAATAGCAAAAAAACAACAATTAAACCCTAGCGGAGATTCAGTTTTTGGTGGAATGATAAGTATTGATTTAGGTTCAATTAAAAATGCTAGAACTTTTGTAAAAAATTTAGAAATATTTACTTTAGCAGAAAGTTTAGGTGGGGTAGAAAGCTTAGTTTGTCATCCTGCTACAATGACTCATGCTTCTATTCCAGAAAATATTAGAAATGATCTTGGTATTACTCAAGGATTAGTAAGGTTATCTGTAGGTATTGAAGATGTTAATGATTTGGTTGGCGACATTGACCAAGCAATAAATAGATTTTAGTTGTTATTTTTATTTTTAACCATATTCATATATTCATTAAGATTTTGAGGTAACTTTTCTTTAAAATTATCTTCTTTTTTATTTTTTTTAGTAAGTTTATTTTGATTTTTTGTTAGTCTATTTTTATAAACTTTTTTACATGTTAAGCAATCTTTTTTAACCTCTTTAGGTTGCCTTATTTTTTTAAATATCTGATCTTTATCAAGTATTATACTTGGTGATAATTGAGTTACCTTCCAAATTTTAATAGAATCTAATTTTTTGTAATCTAACTTATTTCCAAAATATGTATTATTTGGATTTAATATCCAATTTTTAAAAGATTTATCACCTGCATGCTTTGCGTCAACTGATCTAAAGTTTTCAAAATATTTGCGCCATAATTGGCTTTTATTTTTCATAACTACAGTAAAATCTGTGTTGTCTAAAACTGGTTTTTTGCCNGTAAATGGATTAACTGTGGTTCCATCATTAAGAAATGCTTCAACAACAATTAAATTATCTTTTGATAAAACATTTGGAGAAAACATTTTCCACATCTGAATCATTCTNGGATANGTAGATATTTTTTTTAATATTTTTTTNTCATCCCAATTGAAAAAATTTGCTGACTTAGAAACAGTTTTNTTTCTATGATTAGTAGTATTATTTTTATTATCAATAAAATCATTTCTTACTAAAAATGATTGAACACCTGGATTTTCAATTAATGCAGAATTAATTGCAGAACTTAGCATGATTAATAAAATNATTGGCGACAATATTTTTGCCATACTATTTANCATTATTNCGCTAGAAAATTTTATTTTTTTATCTACANTATCGCTATCTAAAGGTTCATCAATATTAGGTAGATTGCANGCAGGTAATCCAAAAAATATGCTAATTTTAGTTCGATTTNCTGCTATCTTATCATAAACCTTTCCAAAGACTTCTGAAAAATAGGGAATAAAAAATATCCAAGANATAAGTTTACCAAATGGTAATAAGGAAATAATTTTTCCAAATGCTTGATGACGTATCCATAACTTTTTAGAATTTATTTCATAAAGCATTGCTGTTTTATCAGAAAGATTATCGAAGCCTTTTGGTTTTGTTGTATTTTTTGAGTAACCATGATCAAAGGTGATTAGATTGTAAACATCTAATCTTTTTATAATCCTTACTGTATAATGACAAAATCCACAGTCTGAATCGTAAAATAAAATAAATTTATTTTGAGAATGTTTTGACTGAACATATTCTTTAATTTTTTTAAATATTTCTCTATTTATTAATAAAGGGAAGGTTGTAATCATTATTTGTGAAAATAATCCAACATTCATTGTTAGTCTTATAGAAAGATGAAAAATTGTTAGAGAAAATGCTAAAATAAATCTAAAAATATAATTATAAAAAGGAATAAATAGAAGAAAAGGCACAGCATATTCTAAATATAAAGCAGAAAGAGTAAAAAATTTAGAAATAGGATAAGTTACATAATCTCTTATTGAATGACCTATAAATGTGATAAAACCATCTAGCTGCAACATTTTGTAAAAAGCTTTACCATACATCCAATCATGTCCATGCTTATCTAGTGCAGTAAAAAAGTAAATAGCTGAAATTTGAAATAACATCGCTAAATATGCTAATGAATAGATTTGTGTGGGTTTGTTTATACCATGAGTTCTATCATTTAACTCATCTAAGTTGTTTTCTTTATGATTTTTTAAAGATGAAATTAATGAGTCAATACTAATTGATTTACCTAATGGTAGAAATAGAGTCCAAATTAAAATGCAATTCATAAACATATCACCTGAATTTCCAACTTTAGTAACAGAGACATGAATACTAATGATTATAATTGTTGTGATAAAATGTGAAAATTTTGTTTTAAATCCAATCATAAGAAAAATTGAAAATAAAATACCAATCATAAAAATTATGTATACAAATGTTGTATCATTACCTAAGTAATTAAAAATAGAAAAAGAGGAATTTTTAGCAAATTGAGTTTTGATACCTAAATCGGTATAAAATATATTAATAAAATCCCATCTTCTAAAAATATCCCAAAAACATAACCAGCCTAGTAAGATTCTATATATTCCTAGCGCTCTAGTATCAACTTCAAATAATATAGAGTAAAGATTTTTTAACATTAAAAAGTCCAGTTTCTTAGTGTGTCATGAATACCTTTTATAATGAATTCAATTGAAATAACCATAAGAATTAATCCCATAATTCTTTGCATAATTCTTAAACCTGACTTTCCAAAATAGTTAGATAAAAACTTTGCAATTTTAAATGTTAAAAATGTTAAAACAAGAACTAATGATAAGGCAATAAATAAATATAATTTGTAAAACAAGGCATTTTCACCATAGTTATTAGTTTCTGAAGACAGGATCATAATTGAGGCAATAGAACCTGGTCCTGCTATTAATGGTATTCCAATAGGTGTATAAGCAATTTCATCTTTTTCTTCAGCTTCCTCCATTTCTGAAGGTGTGGTTCTAGTTCTAGATCTTTTTGATTCTACCATATCTAAGCTAATTTTAAATAGTAGTATTCCTCCAGCAATACGAAAAGCATGAATTGTTATACCATAGAATGAAAAAATTAATTCTCCAATCATTGCAAATATTATTAAGACTATAAAGGAAAAAATGATTGATTTAAGTGCTATTACACTTCTTTCTTTTTGAGTATAATTTTCAGTCAATGTGATAAAAATAGGAACATTTCCAATTGGATTAATAAGAGCAAATAAAGAAGAAAAACATAATATAAAAAATTCAATATCTATCATTTACATTCTTTCTTTTTCTTTTATACCTAATACATTTAACCCATTTTTAATAACAATTCTAAGAGCATTTATTAAAAATAATCTTGAATGTGATAAATCTTTATTTTCAGAAATAACTTTATGTTTTGAATAGTATTTATGAAATTTTGCAGCAAGTTCTTCTAAATAATTAGAAATAATTTGCGGATCTAACTTA